>NZ_JBGQQS010000001.1:0-275883 GCF_045528365.1 Desemzia sp. FAM 23988 | reverse complement strand
GTTCTATTTTTCATATCAGTTCCTCTAGCAGCAGTATTGGTCGGTTAAATAAAGTGTTGAGTACAGTTTAAAGTACAACCCTCATAAAAAATGAACTACGTGAGTTGAATGAAAGAATTGAGCACTGTTTTAAAAGCAGATTGGATGATGGCGCCAGTCGCATAGATGCATGCTTAGATGAGTAGGCCGAATACACGTAGACTCCTGGGGGATCTAAAAGGCAATGGTGAGACCCCACAGTGCGCTAGCACGAGGAGGCTCACCGCCGCCCCCGGAAAGCGAAGTGTATTCGGCCTGCGGGTTAAAAAGCCCAAAAAAACGTTTTTTCATCTTATATAGCACAAAAACAGAACAAAAAAGGCAAATCAACGTATAATTGTTTGGAAAAATGGAATAATTTCTCTTTGAACTTTTAAAAAAAATTTTTACCGAGAAAATATTGACACTAACACTTCTGAATAAAGTATTGACAAGTTTGTGAAAGATGTAGTATTCTGTGACCTGTGAATAAGAACAACTTTTATTCATCAAATACCGAAATTAGACCAAGATGAGGTCCATCAGGAGGATTCACAATGAAAGTAATAGTAGTAGGTTGTACGCATGCTGGAACATCAGCTGTAAAAACAATTCTAAATGACAACCCAAATGTAGAAGTAACTGTTTTTGAACGTAATGACAATGTGTCATTCTTATCTTGTGGAATTGCCCTTTATGTAGGTGGGGTTGTGAAAGATCCAGCAGGGTTGTTTTACTCAAATCCTGAAGAATTAGCTTCAATGGGCGCATCAGTACACATGGAGCATAATGTTACAAAAATTGATACTGCAGCTAAAAAAGTAGTTGTAGAAAACATCAAAACTGGAGAAGTTTTTGAAGAATCTTACGACAAACTAGTTAATACGACAGGTTCATGGCCAATCGTTCCTCCAATCTCTGGAATCGATTCTAAAAATATCTTATTGTGCAAAAACTACAATCAAGCCAACGAAATCATTCGCCAAGCTAAAGACAAACAAAAAGTTGTTATTGTTGGTGGAGGATATATTGGTATTGAATTAGTTGAAGCATTTGCTGAATCTGGTAAAGATGTTACTTTGATTGATGGATTAGACAGAATCTTAAATAAATATTTAGATGCAGAACTTACAGATGTATTAGAACACGACTTGCAAGAGCGTGGCATTAAATTAGCTCTAAACCAAACAGTAAATGGTTTCGAAGCTAACGAGAATGGTGAAGTAAGTAAAGTGGTTACTTCTGGCGGTTCATTTGATACTGAAATGGTTATCATGTGTGTTGGATTCCGTCCAAACAATGAACTATTGAAAGGTCAAGTAGACATGTTGCCAAATGGCGCTATCTTAGTTGACGAATACATGAGAACAAGCAACGAAGATGTTTACGCTGCTGGAGACAGTTGTGCAGTACACTACAATCCAAACGGCGGATCTGCTTACATTCCGTTAGCTACAAATGCTGTTCGTATGGGTACGTTAGTTGGTAAAAACATTATTGAACCAACTGTTAAATACCGTGGGACTCAATCCACTTCTGGATTGTACTTGTTTGGTTTCAATATTGGTTCTACAGGTGTGAACGTGAACAGTGCTTCTCACTTTGGATTAGACGTACGTTCAGTCGTAGTGGAAGATTTCTATCGTCCTGAATTTATGCCGACAAACGAAAAACTATTGATGAAATTAGTGTACGAAGTAGGAACAAACCGTATCGTGGGTGGACAAGTAATGTCTAAATACGATATCACTCAATCTGCTAATACATTGTCTTTAGCTATTCAAAACAAAATGACTATTGAAGACTTGGCTTACGTTGATTTCTTCTTTCAACCAGTATTCGATCGTCCTTGGAACTACTTGAACTTACTTGCACAAGCTGCAGTAGAACAAGAAAGAAAAATCAAAGTAGAAGCAACCGTATAAAAATAGACCAAGATGAAAAAGGCTGGGATTTTTCCCAGCCTTTTTTGTATTTGTTTGATTAAAAGAGATCCGTTGCGCATAAAACGACATTTGTCTCGCCCTTAGTTTCAAGTTATGATATAATACATTAGTTGTAGTTGAAATTTAACTAAAAAGCACGCAGCAAATGATAGGTTATTGATGATAAGATGTATAAATATCATTGGTAAGTTGAACTTATCACGAGCAACCGTGTTCGTTTATTCATATAAAAAATATAGATTATACTAAAAAAAGAGGGATTTAAAAATGAAACAAACGTTAAAAGAGGAAGTGTCATCCCGGAGAACTTTTGCCATTATTTCCCATCCGGATGCTGGTAAAACAACCATTACGGAACAATTGTTGCTTTTTGGGGGAGCGATTCGTCAAGCTGGGACAGTAAAAGGGAAAAAAACCGGAAAATTTGCAAAATCTGACTGGATGGAAATTGAAAAGCAACGTGGAATCTCTGTTACTAGTTCAGTTATGCAGTTTGATTACCAAGACAAACGCATCAATATCTTGGACACACCAGGACATGAGGATTTCTCAGAAGACACGTATCGAACGTTGATGGCTGTAGATAGTGCAGTTATGGTGATCGATAGTGCCAAAGGGATCGAGCCGCAAACGAAGAAATTATTCAAAGTTTGTCGTATGCGAGGGATTCCAATTTTCACCTTTATAAATAAATTAGACCGTGATGGAAGAGAGCCATTGGATCTGATTGATGAGTTGGAAGAAGTGTTAGAGATCGATGCTTACCCTATGAACTGGCCGATTGGTATGGGTAAAGGGCTGCTTGGTTTATATGATTTATACAATAATCGTGTAGAAGTTCATCGTCCTGAAGTAAATGGAATGAACGGCGAAGCATACGCTCCATTGGACGAAGATGGCGAAATCATTGGAGAACATCCATTGAAGCAATATTCTTTATACAATCAAGCGTTAGAAGATGCGCAATTATTAAGTGAAGCAGGAAATGTATTTTCAAGAGAAAAAATACAAGCTGGAGAATTGACACCTGTATTTTTTGGTTCTGCTTTAACAAACTTTGGAGTTCAAACGTTCTTAGATACTTATTTAGAATTCGCTCCAGGACCATCTGCTCATGAAACAAAAGAAGATGAAAAAGTTGACCCAGCTTATGAAAAATTTTCAGGTTTTATTTTCAAGATTCAAGCGAACATGAATCCTGCTCACCGTGACCGAATCGCGTTTGTGCGTATTTGTTCAGGGAAATTTGAACGGGGAATGGACGTAACGCTTGCTAGAACGGCTAAGAAAATGAGATTGTCCAATTCCACTCAATTTATGGCTGAAACACGTGAGACAGTGGAACATGCAGTTGCTGGAGACATTATTGGTCTATACGATACCGGTAACTTCCAAATTGGAGATACCATTTATGAAAACAACTTAAATGTGGAATTTGAAAATCTTCCACAATTTACGCCTGAGTTGTTTATGAAAGTTTCCGCTAAAAATGTCATGAAACAAAAATCTTTCCACAAAGGTGTGCAACAATTGGTTCAAGAAGGAGCCATCCAGTTGTACAAAACGTATCATACAGAAGACTACATTATTGGCGCTGTAGGTCAGTTGCAATTTGAAGTATTCCAACACAGAATGTTACACGAATACAATTCAGAAATCATTATGACGCCAATGGGAACTAAGATTGCACGTTGGATCGATGAAAAAGACTTAGATGAAAATATGTCTTCTAGTCGGAATATCTTAGCGAAAGACCGTTTCGACAATCCGTTGTTCTTATTTGAAAATGAATTTGCTATGCGCTGGTTTGCAGACAAATATCCAGACGTGGAATTAAAAAGCTTACTGTAAAAAGCAATGAATTATCCTTGCTTAGTATAAAAAAACGTCTCATTTCATTCCTGTATCAGGATTGAAAGAGACGTTTTTGTTTGGTGAGGAATAAATTCGACAAAATCAATGAAGTCGTTTCAATTTGATACGTAAGCAATAGAATTTTCATGCAGTTTGAAACAGCAGAATAAACTTTTTTTCTCTCTGACTGTTTTAAACTGCATGTTGGAGGGTCCTGTATCAAAATGTTATTGAACTTCCAGTTTTTTGAAAAGCTGATTGGAAATACCTCTAGAGTAGTTTTTTGCTTAATGGTTGTCTTAAGTATTACATCAGTAGTAAAGATCAACAAGAGGGGCTTGCTGAATCGGCATATAAAACAACCCGGAAACCGAATAAGTTTTCCAGGCTGCTTATTATGAATCAGTTTAAACTTTAATAGATAGTTCAACAAGATGAGAAGCAGGAAAGATTTCAACGTCCTCGGGATTCACTTCTAAAATATTCTCAATTGCAAAATGAATCTCGGAATTTTTTATATTCCGGTTTTTATTTTGAAGAATCACATCTTGATGTGTTGGTGCTCCAGAAAAAATGACCGTGGTGGAACCTAATGAAAAAACTTTTATAAAAACGGCATCTGTATTTTCCAGCTGATTATTCACTAAATGAGAATGACTATTGGTTACATCGATTAATTTCACGTTCTCCACCTCAATTTTTAAAGAATTTAAATTTATATAATTTTATTATAAACCTCAGAAAAGCGTTTTACAAAAGATTATTGCCTAAAAAAAGAAAAAACCTTCAAAAGCTAGGCGTTACGCGCTACCTTTTGAAGGTTACACATGAAAAGAGGGGCTTAAATTAGTCTTCTGCTTCTTCAGAAGATGAATCCTTCACTGCTTCTACAGCTGTGTGGTTATCTTTAGCTTGTATAGTGATTTCTCCATCATCAGTTGTGGTACTGATTAATTCTTTGACGTTTGGATGATCTAGATAAAAATCAGCGATACGGTCTTCAATTTGTTCTTGGATTACTCTGCGTAAAGGACGAGCGCCTAGTTTAGCATCATAACCTAAATCAACGAGTTTTTCTTTGACTTGTTGATCCACATCAAGTGTAATGTGTTGGTCTTGAAGCATATTGTTGACGTCATTGATCATAATGTCTACGATTTGCAGCAGATTTTCTTTAGTTAAAGAATTGAATTCGATAATACCGTCAAAACGGTTGATGAATTCTGGTTTAAAGTAGTCGGTCAAGTGGTTTAAGACAGAACTGCGGTTAGATTGGTTGGTTGCAGAAAATCCTACACTAGCTTCAATCTCCCCTTGTCCTACATTACTTGTCATAATAATGATCGTATCTTTAAAACTGACAGTTCTCCCTTGAGCATCTGTTAGGCGTCCATCATCTAGAATTTGCAAGAACATATGCAATACATCAGGATGAGCTTTTTCAATTTCGTCTAATAGTAAAATACTGTACGGGTTGCGACGAACTTTTTCCGTCAGTTGTCCAGCTTCGTCATAACCGACATAACCTGGAGGAGAACCGATCAATTTAGACACACTATGTTTTTCCATGTATTCACTCATGTCAAAACGCACATAGGCCTCTTTATTTCCAAACAATTCAAAAGCTAGTTGCTTAGCCAATTCTGTTTTACCCACACCCGTAGGTCCAACGAAAAGGAATGAACCGATCGGGCGTCCTTTTTTATTAAATCCAACACGATTTCTGCGAATAGCTTTAGCAATTTTTTCAATCGCAGCATCTTGTCCAATAACGTGTTTCTTCAAATCTTTATCTAAATTACGCAATTGAGTCTGCTCTTTTTCTTTTAAATCGCCAACAGGAATGTTGGTTTTCATTTCAATGATATTGATCATATCTTGTTCTGTGATCACTGGTTTATCGGAATCGGGTTGTTGTTGATCTCTCATAGCCGCGTATTTAGCTGCTTGATCGCGATAAAAAGCTGCTTTTTCATAATCTTCGTTTTGCAAAGCCGCTTGTTTTTCTTGAGCAGCTTCAGCGATTTTATCTTCAATAATGTGCGGGTCAACTGTTTGAATCGTTAAGTTTTTCTTTGAACCTGCTTCATCAAGAAGGTCGATAGCTTTGTCCGGCAAGAAACGATCTTGAATGTAACGATCAGATAAATTAACAGCAGTACGAATAGACTCATCTGAATAGTTTACTTGATGATAATCTTCGTATTTCTTTTGAATTCCTTTTAAAATACTGAAGGTTTCTTCTACAGTAGGCTCATCTACCCGTACAGGTTGTAAACGACGTTCAAGAGCACCATCTTTTTCAATAGAACGATATTCTCGCAAGGTAGTAGCACCAACTAATTGCAGTTCGCCACGAGCAAGAGCAGGTTTTAAGATGTTCCCTGCGTCCATGCTGCCGTCAGCACTTCCAGCACCAACAATCTCATGAATCTCGTCAATAAATAGAATGACTTGATTATTTTGTTTCAATTCATTCATTAATTGTTGCATACGTTCTTCAAATTGACCACGGATACCCGTACCTTGTACTAAGGAAGCTACATCTAAGCGGATCACTTCTTTATTCATTAATTTTTGCGGTACGTCTCCATCCACGATTTTTTGAGCCAAACCTTCTACCACGGCAGTTTTACCTACACCTGGGTCACCGATTAAAACTGGGTTGTTCTTTGTACGGCGATTTAAAATTTCCAGAACACGTTCAATTTCTTGATCTCTGCCAATAACGGGGTCGATTGCACCGGATTTTGCGAGATCAGTTAAATTAGTACCGTATTCACCTAAAATTCCAGATTTTCTTCTAGTAGGAGGTTGATTGCCGCCACCAGAACCATTCTGAGTAGGAGGGACATTTGAATTTGAATAATTTTTTGTTCCGCCTTGCATAGAACGGAATAAATCATCTAGGTTTCCAAAACCAAAAGGATTTTGTGGGGGCCTATTGTTTCCCATTCCTCTAGCTTGTGCATTTTTTAATTCTTGATAACAATTTTGACAAAGATCTAGTTGACCTTTTTGACCATTCATGCTTGTATACAAATGAATCGTTGCTTCGTTTTGATTACAATTTTGACATAACATATCGTTACACAACCTTTCAAAGATTGATTTATAGGTCAAATTAGAATTTGACTATATCTGACCTTTATGGATTTATTATACACTGACCAATACTGACTTTCAAGTATTTTCTATTAAAAAGATTTCTCTAACCATAGGCAATCTACATTCTACCGACAGGATACATCTATTTTCTATTTTAATAAAGTGATACACTATAGAGAGAACTAAATTTTTGTGAGGTGATTACATGACAATGGAAGAAATGAATGCTCAATTAAATGCATTAGTTTCTGAGGAACAAAGTGAATTGGCTGTTTCTAAAGAAAATTTCATGGTATTTCTTGAGGTATGGAATAAGCATCCAGAAAAAAGCCGTATTGTAGGGAAAGCAGAATTAGGTGGGAATGTCATTTATCATTACGAAAAAGACTAAAATAATTAAATTTCTGATTAAATAATGAATTGAATGTAAAAATAGTTGTGAAAAGAATAAAAAAATGGTAATCTATCTTGTGAAAGGGTTATTTTTGGTCGTTGAAATTACTGGTTTCAGTAAAAAAACAGCTGAATCTGACTCTCATAAAAAAATACTCGAAATAAAGGGGAATAACCAATTATGGAAAAACGCGAATTTCATATCGTAGCTGAAACAGGAATCCACGCACGTCCAGCTACACTATTAGTACAATCAGCAAGTAAATACAACTCAGATATCAACCTTGAATACAAAGGTAAATCAGTAAACTTAAAATCAATCATGGGCGTAATGTCTTTAGGTGTTGGACAAGGTGCTGACGTTGCCATCACTGCGGAAGGTGCAGACGAAGCTGAAGCAATCAACGGTATTGAGGAAACAATGAAGAAAGAAGGCTTATCTGAATAATGGTAGAAGTGTTGAAAGGGATTGCAGCAAGTGATGGTATTGCCACAGCAAAAACCTATATGCTCATTGAACCTGATCTAACTTTCACCAAAAAAACAGTTGAAGATTCTGAAAAGGAAATTCAACGTGTAAGCGACGCTGTAGCGAAAGCTAAAGGGGAACTTGAACAGATCCGTGAAAATGCTGCAAAAAGCCTAGGAGAAGAAGAAGCGCAAGTATTCGATGCTCATTTAATGGTGCTTTCTGATCCTGATTTAATTGGAACGATTGAAAGCAACATTAAAGACAACAAAATCAATGCAGAAAGTGCTTTGCAAGAAGCAACAGATACATTCATCGCTATATTCGAAGGCATGGAAGACAATCCTTACATGCAAGAACGTGCTGCAGATATCAAAGATGTCCGTAAACGTGTTCTAGCACATCTATTAGGAGTTAAATTGCCAAGTCCTTCAACAATTGATGAAGAAGTGATTGTTGTGGCGCATGATTTGACGCCAAGTGATACAGCTCAATTAAACCGTAAATACGTAAAAGCTTTTGTTACAGATGTTGGAGGTCGTACTTCACATTCTGCGATTATGGCGCGTTCTCTTGAAATCCCTGCAATTGTTGGTTCTAAAGAAATCACTCAACGTGTAGTAGATGGAGACGAAATTATTGTAGACGGTTTAGAAGGCGAAGTTTACATTAAACCAGATACTGATACTATTGAAGTGTATGCTAAAAAAGCTGAAGCTTTTGAAGCTCAAAAAGCTGAATGGGATAAATTAAAAGAAGAAGCTACGGTTACTTCTGACGGAAAACACATTGAATTAGCTGCTAATATTGGAACGCCTAAAGATTTAGACGGAGTTCACAATAACGGTGCTGAAGCTGTTGGTTTATACCGTACAGAATTCTTATACATGGATTCTACAGATTTCCCTACAGAAGATGATCAATACACAGCTTACAAAACAGTATTAGAAAGTATGGAAGGCAAACCAGTTGTTGTCCGTACAATGGACATCGGCGGGGATAAAGAACTTTCATACTTAGACTTGCCTCATGAAATGAACCCGTTCTTAGGATATCGGGCGATTCGTATTAGTTTAAATGAATCTGATATGTTTAGAACACAATTGCGTGCGCTATTACGTGCTTCAGTTCATGGTAACTTACGTATCATGTTCCCTATGATCGCTACTTTAGCTGAATTCCGTGAAGCGAAAGCTATTTTGATGGAAGAAAAAGAAAACTTGATCAATGAAGGTATTGAAGTTTCTGATTCTATCCAAGTTGGTATCATGATTGAAATTCCTGCTGCAGCTGTAATTGCAGACAAATTTGCTAAAGAAGTAGATTTCTTTAGTATTGGAACGAATGACTTGATTCAATATACGATGGCTGCTGACCGTATGAATGAGCGCGTTTCTTACTTGTACCAACCTTACAATCCTTCAATTTTACGCTTAATCAAGAATGTTATTGATTCAGCGCATAAAGAAGGCAAATGGGCTGGTATGTGTGGAGAGATGGCTGGAGATCAAACGGCTGTTCCGTTATTGTTAGGATTAGGATTAGACGAATTTTCAATGAGTGCTTCAAGTGTGTTAAAAACACGCAGCTTAATGAAAAAATTAGATTCTACTAAGATGACTGAACTTGCAGAAAAAGCAATCAATGATTGTGATACTGCTGATGAAGTTGTTGCATTGGTTGAAGAATACGTGAAATAACGCTAATTGAAACAAATAGAAAAGGTTCATTAGGAGATAAGCCTAATGAACCTTTTTGTGTATAGACTAAAAATACTATCTTTTTTCATGCTAAAGTTGGATAAGTTTTTAATTTTTATATGATAAGGTAAGATGGTGATAAATAGAAATAAGTTTACATAGAATTTTTACAGTATATAAACTGTTTTTTTTATAAAAAAAACGTATAATCTTATTAAAGGAGTGAAAATAAATGAGAATTGGAATTTTCACTGATTCGTATTTCCCGCAAGTTAGTGGTGTTGCTACTTCAATCCAAACGCTTAAAGAAGAGTTGGAAGAACATGGACATGAAGTGATTATTTTTACTACGACAGATCCCATGGCGCAGAAATCTGAGCCCAACATTGTCCGCTTTTCGAGCATCCCTTTTTTCTCATTCAAAGATCGACGTGTAGCATTTCGCGGAATGCTTAGTGCGCTAAAAACTTCAAAGGAATTGAAACTTGATTTAGTGCATACTCATACGGAATTCAGTTTGGGAATGACAGGTAAGTATGTAGCGCGCCAACTGAACATTCCTTGTGTTCATACGTACCATACGATGTATGAAGATTATTTGCATTACGTGGCAAAAGGGAAAGTCCTCAGACCCTCACATGTAAAATTGGTTTCGAAGTATTTTTGCAATCAAACTGCTGGGGTTATTGCCCCGAGTGAAAAAGCAAAAAATAAATTGATTTCTTATGGCGTTACCAGAAGCATTAAAGTGATTCCAACTGGGGTTAATTTGAAGAAATTAAGTGCCAAATCTACACGTGATATCCGCCAGGAATTAGCTATTTCAGAAGATGAGCTGGTATTGTTGTCATTAAGCAGGTTAGCGCAAGAAAAAAATATCCAAGCTATCTTGCGTGCCTTTCCAACAGTATTGGCTGAGTTTCCGACCGCCAAATTAATCGTTGTCGGAGATGGGCCTATTCGAGGTGCGTTGGAACAATTGAGCCATGAATTGGGAATCGATTATTCGATTCGATTTGCTGGAGAAGTAAGCGTCGATGAAGTAAATGCTTATTATCAAGCGTCAGATCTATACGTGAATGCGTCAACTTCTGAATCTCAAGGTCTTACTTATATTGAAGCTATCGCGGCAGGAACAGATATTGTCGCAAGATCCAGTTCGTATACCGATATGTTGATCTACAGTGGTAAATTGGGTAAAACTTATCAAAAAGATGAAGAACTGGGACAAACGATCATTGAGTATTTAACCAATGATAAGAAACAAGAAACAACTACAAAAGAAAGAAAAAACTTGTTAAACTCTATCTCAGCGACCGTTTTTGGGGAAGAGGTATTGCAGTATTACGAAGAGGCGATACACATCCACAATCAAGAAAAACAAGTGGATTCAAAAGTTTATCGAAAATCAGTAAGGAGAGGGTAAAAAATGCTTCAAGTAAATATGTTTTCTTCTGCTGATAAAGTACAAGGACAAGGAGTGGGGAGCGCTTATTTAGAGCTGATTCAACTGTTAAGGAAGTACCATCCTCATTCTATCGAATTATCGATCAATAAATATTCTAAAACGGCTATCAGTCACTACCACACTATTGACCTGCCTTTTTATCTCAGCACTTTTTTTAGAAAGCGATTTGGAAGAAAGATAGGGTATGTGCATTTTTTACCGTCTACTCTTAAAGGCAGTATTCATTTACCGCGTATCATAGAAAATACTTTTTACAAATACGTCATATCTTTTTATAAAAGGATGGACCATTTAGTTGTGGTAAATCCTATTTTTATTGAAGAATTAAAGAAATACGGAATTGCTGAAAATAAAATTACATATATTCCTAATTTTGTAGCGAAAAAGGATTTTTTTGCTTACTTGCCAGAACAAAAAAAACAACTCAGAGAAGCTAAAGGAATTTCTGCAGAGAAATTTGTTGTTTTTGGTGCCGGTCAAGTGCAAGAACGTAAAGGAGTCTATGATTTTGTGAAATTAGCAGAAGAGATGCCGGATGTGCAATTTATTTGGGCTGGCGGATTTTCATTTGGGAAAATCACGGATGGTTATGAGAAGTTTAAAAAAATAATGGAGCAACCGCCAAAAAACTTGTCCTTTACCGGGATTATTCAGCGTGATGAAATGCGGGACTACTACAACCTGGCTGATTTATTCTTGTTGCCTTCTTATGAAGAGCTGTTTCCAATGTGTATATTAGAATCTTTCGCTAGTAATACTCCAGTGATGTTAAGAGATTTACCGCTTTATGAACCAGTTTTGAAAGGCTATTATCTTCCTAGTGCTGATAGATCGAGTATGAAAGAAGCTATATCCCGCTTGAAAAATGAACCTGATGCGTATGTTGAACTGAAACAGCAAGCTGTAGAAGGGAACCACTATTATTCTGAAGAACGGTTAGCAGCATTATGGCTAGAGTTCTATCAACAACAGCAACTAGAAAGCGAGTTCCTTCACGACAAGAAGTAGAAGCTTCTTTTGATGTCTGGGTAATGACTATTGGGCAACATTAAATGGTATAATTGATGCACTATAAGAATAAATTGGGGGAGATAGATCAATGACGAAGAAAAAAATAGGGTTTATTGGGACTGGCGTAATGGGTACGTCAATTGTGAAACATTTATTGTCAGCAGGATATGAGGTGCAAATTTATAGCCGTACTAAAAGCAAAGCTAGTGAGTTGATAGAGTTGGGGGCTAAATGGCAAAATACGCCTGCTGGAGTAACTGAAAATGCAGAAGTGATCTTCACCATCGTAGGTTACCCGTCGGACGTAGAAGAAGTGTATTATGGCGAAAACGGAATATTTAAAACAGCTACAAAACGACATATCTTAATTGATATGACGACCAGCACCCCAACACTAGCAAATAGAATTTATCAAACCGGTATAGAAAAAGGAATCGCTGTTTTAGATGCTCCTGTGTCAGGAGGAGATTTAGGCGCGAAAAATGGAACGTTAACGATTATGGTAGGTGGAGATGAACCAGTTTTTGATAGTGTGAAGCCGATTCTTGAAGAGTTTTCTGGGAAATTAAATCTGCAAGGGTCTGCTGGCAGCGGGCAACACACCAAGATGGCAAATCAAATCATGGTTGCAGGTACAATGACTGGAATGACAGAGCTGTTGGTTTACGCAAAAGCAGCAGGGTTAGACATAGAAAAAGTCTTGGACACCGTTGGAGGAGGGAGCGCTCAAAATTGGTCGCTTTCTAATTATGGACCTCGTATCTTAAAAGAAGATTATTCTGCAGGTTTTTTCATCAAACATTTTGTGAAAGATTTGAAGATCGTTCTAGATGAAGCCAAAAGAATGAATCTTAATTTACCCGCTACTGCTCTTGCTGAAAAACTTTATGAAGAATTAGAAGGCAAAGGGAATGGCAATGATGGAACTCAAGCTTTGATCAAACTATGGTGGGAAAATTGATTAGGTTCATTTTATCAGGAGCTGCGACGAAATGATTGCAGCTCTTTTTTTATTAGATATCAGTTAATGGAATAATAATTGATTATTCTAAGGATGTGCCTATCATTTAATTATCATAATTGTGGGGCAAATGTGAGTACTGGATGATGAGGAAAGCCTTATTTAACAGGGATATAGAGACGATGGATATTTTTTTTCATAAAAGACAAGTGAGTATAGTGTTATTTGCAATAAAATCTGTTAAAATGGTACTGAGTCAAGTTTGAAAGGGGCACGAATCATGAAGTCTTCACAATTAACAGCCATTATACGAAGATTAGAAGCTATGCAAGAAGGCACAGACGGAGAAGTACAAGTTCGTCGTTTTGAAAAAGAGGGCGCTGAGCGCTGTTTGATTACTTATGATGGAAAAGCAGGAATCTATGAACTAGAAGAAAGAGCAACCGGTCAAGTATATCAATTTGATGATATCGACATCGTAGCCATAGAAATATTTGAACTACTTCAAGATTAAGCAATCAACCGATGCAGAAATAGTCGTATTTCTGCATCGGTTGTTTTATTTTGTCCATAATGATAAAATCCCTTTCGTATTCGTTCGCTGTATTTGATAAAGGGCCTGTTTGGCACGTCAAGTTTTAGAAACTGCTACAGTTTTTTAGAGTAAATGGGTGTTTTTATCTGTTTGCCCTCTCATATTTATGAAATCAGTAGAATATTTTGTTATAATGAATAGAAGTTTGTTAAACTTAAGTTAACTTAAGGAGTAGAAGCGGATGAGTGAACATTTATTTGCTGTCTTAGGTGGTATGGGAACTTTAGCAACTGAAAATTTTATTCAGGAACTAAACCGGTTATCTGCTGCTAATAAAGACCAAGATTATTTAAACTATGTTGTATACAATAAAGCTAGTATTCCGGATCGTACGGAATATATTTTAGACAAAAGCGCGCCAAACCCAGTTCCTGCGCTAGCTTCTGGTTTGCAAAAACTGGCAGCGATGGAGCCTGATTTTATTGTGATGCCCTGCAATACGGCACATTTCTTTTACGATGAATTAGCCCAATTGATCAATGTTCCTTTTTTAAACATGATTGATGAAACAGTTAAAGAACTGATGGTACGGGGAGCAAAACCAGGGATGAAAATCGGGATTGCTGCCACTGAAGGTACGATCGAATCGAAAATCTATGAAGATAAACTCAATGAAGCTGGATTTGCTTCTTACGTACCGAACAAAGAGTTGCAAAAAATCGTTAACGACTTAATCTATGTAGATATCAAGCAAAATTCCAATATCAATATGCCTCGTTACAATAAGATGGTGTCCTGTTTCGAAGCGGAACAGTGTGATTATGTAGTGCTGGGATGCACTGAATTATCTATCTTCAATAGTTACGACCACAAAAAGAAGAGTAATGTAGTAGATGCTGATGATGTTTTGGTTCGGAAAACAGTGGAACTGGCACGACGGACTCAACCATTAGTTTAAGCAAAGGGAGTTATGGATACATGAAAGCTTTAAAAGTACAAGAATACATCGATCAATTAGTTGCAAATGATATTCTGATCAAAACAACCATTGACCAAAACTCGATGATTACTGAGAATGTCATTTTACAGATGACTTATGACTCAAGAGAAGTCAGTGACCCTTCTTTGTTTATTTGTAAAGGAGCAAATTTTAAAGAAGAGTATTTGAGACAAGCAGTTTCATATGGTGCTGTAGCTTATGTGAGCGAAGTGGAATATGATGTAGATGCACCAGTGATCTTAGTAACGGATATACGCGAAGCTATGGCTTTGTTAAGTTCTTTATTCTTTGATTTTCCAGAAAAAGATTTGACCTTAGTGGGTGTGACAGGTACAAAAGGAAAAACAACGACTACGAACTTTATTCGTTCTATCTTAGATGACTATCTGGTAGCCAATCAGAAAAAAAATTCTGCTTATTTCTCTTCAGTAGAAAACTATGATGGGGTAACGAAAGCTCCTTCTCGTATGACCACACCTGAAGCTATGGTATTAAAACAAAATTTTAGAACGGCAGTGGATTCTGGAGTAGAATTTTTTGAAATGGAAGTTTCCAGCCAAGCATTAAAATACGATCGGACAAAAGGCCTGGATTTTGAGATAGGAATTTTTCTGAATATATCGGAAGATCATCTAAGTCCTTTAGAACACAGTGACATGGACGATTATTTAAATTCAAAACTCTTATTGTTTAAGCAATCAAAAACCATTTGTTTGAACTTGGATACGGATTATCTTGCAAGAATAGAGAATGCCGCTAAACAAGCCAATAAAGTTGTTACGTTTAGCCAACACAATGAAAAAGCTGATGTTTATGGATACAACGTTCAAAAAGAGGATCACCACATTACTTTTGATGTTCGTACTCCTCAGTATACAGAAAAAATGACTTTAGGAATTGCTGGATTATTCAATGTTGAAAATGCTCTAGCTGCAATTGCTGCAATGTATGTATTGGAGATCCCGGTAGAGTATATCAAGTCAGGCTTGTTGAAAGCTCGAGCAAAAGGACGCATGGAATTGTATACGAGCCATGATACTAATTTAGTAGGAATCGTAGACTATGCTCACAATCGATTAAGCTTTGAAGTATTATTCAATTCGTTGAAAAAAGAGTATCCAAATCATCAAATGATCGCTGTGTTTGGTTGTCCAGGAGGCAAAGCTTTTAACCGCCGTAAAGAGATGGGGGAAGTAGCGGGCCGCATTGCAGATATGGTGTATATTACAGAGGATGATCCAGCCAATGAATCTGTCCGCTCAATTTCTGAACAAGTAGCGGAAGCTGTAATAGCTGAAAACGGATCTTATGAAATTATTGAAGATCGTGCAGAAGCTATCCGTAAAGCAATGAGCCATATCGAGATGCCGACTGTCGTTGCTGTGGTTGGGAAAGGTGCAGAAATAAATCAACGAGTGGGAAACGGCTATGTTGAATACGAAGGTGATGCATTCCATGTCATCAAGAACCTAGAAACTTACAATAAGCATCATATATAATCAAGAAAGGCTATGATAGTAATGAAACAAACATTTATACCGGTAGTACTTGGAGGTAGTCGTGGAGCTTATGGGATTGGACGTTCTTTGTACGAAGAGTATAAAATAAAAGTCCATGTCTTTTGTTCGCGAATTATTGGTCCTGTTGCTGACGTGCCTTTTTTTGAATACCACGTTTTGCCAGATATCAAAGAAGAAAAAGTGCTATTTGATGAAGTCAATAAGTTGGAAAATGAAACGCCGGATATCCTTAAAATTATTTTTGGAAGCGACGATCTGTATGCTGAATTTGTGATCGTCAATAAGGAACGATTTCCTAAAAATTGGATAGTTCCTTATGTGGACGAAAATGTATTTAAACGAGCTACAGATAAGCAGTATTTTTATGAAGCGTGTGAAAAGCTAAATGTGCCTTATCCAAAGACAAAAATCAGTGCTGAATTTGAAGCAGATCTGCCATTTGAATTTCCGATTGTCATGAAACCTATTACTTCTCAAAATTATCAAGATTTACATTTTGAAGGAAAGAAAAAAGTGTACATCTTAGAGAACCAGGAAGAATACAGACAAAGTTTTGAAGCTATGCGCAAAGGCGGCTATCAAGGCGAAGTAGCTCTTCAGGAGTACATTCCCGGAGATGACAGCACACAAGCTGTGGTTACCGCATACCGTTCTATCCAAGATGGAGAAGTGAAATTGATTTCCTTTGGACAAATTCTACTAGAAGACCACACGCCATCAGGAATCGGAAATCATTTAGCCATTTTATCGCGTGAAGAAGAAAGCGTGTATGAGAATGTACGTAAATTAGTCGAAGAGTTCGGCTTTGATGCCTTTTCAAATTATGACTTGAAATACGATGCTCGTGATGGACAATACAAGTTTTTTGAATTGAATGGCCGATTAGGGGTTAGTCATTATTATGTCTGTGCTGCTGGAGAAAACGTAGCTGCCTACTATATTAAAGACTGGTTGACTAAGGAACCGATCGAACCGACTATCGTCAAAAATGAAGCACTCTTTAACGTAGTCCCTAAAAGGCTGCTGTTGAAATACATTAAAGACCCAATCCTAAAAGATAAAATCAAAGGATTTTACAAAACTGGAAAAGTATCTAACCCGCTGGACTGCAATGATGGGGTTACTTTAAAACGTCGAATGTATATTGAATCGGCAAAACTAAACTTCTTTAAGAAGTTTAAACAACATCCACCAGAGGAAGCATAAGAATTAAAGCAAAAATTGAAATTCCTTCTTTTTTGCGTATAATAAAAATATAGAAGACTATGGGAGTACTGAACGAAGTGCTCCTATTTTAATGGGTAGGGAGATGTTATGTTAAATTTATTTAAGCCAACATGGATGGTAGAAGCAATCTACCAAATTACACCGGAACAATTAAATGAGCACGGCATAAAAGCGGTGTTGACAGATTTAGACAATACACTGATTGCCTGGAATAATCCAAATGGTACCGAAGAATTGATCGCTTGG
This sequence comes from Desemzia sp. FAM 23988, assembly GCF_045528365.1. Taxonomy (NCBI): domain Bacteria; kingdom Bacillati; phylum Bacillota; class Bacilli; order Lactobacillales; family Carnobacteriaceae; genus Desemzia; species Desemzia sp. FAM 23988. Next base: position 258,427 of record NZ_JBGQQS010000001.1, on the reverse strand, counting down.
ATTTCAGCCATGAAAACAGCTGATATACCAATCGTTATCCTTTCAAACAACAACGATGAACGAGTGAAACGTGTAGCAGATGTATTAGGTGTGCGTTACGTTGCCAGAGCATTGAAGCCGCTGTCTAAAGGTTTTAATGAAGCGACTAGAGGATTAGAATTGTCGAAAGAAGAGATTTTAATGGTGGGAGATCAGATCATGACAGATATTTGGGGCGCCAATCTTGCCGGAATCCAAAATGTCTTAGTGAAGCCGATTCTCAATTCAGATGCCTGGAACACCAAGATCAATCGTCTCTTTGAGTTGCACATTATGAATCACCTGATTAAAAAAGATCCAAACATGAGATGGAGGACATCGATACATGACAAAGACAGAGTTAAAGACTGAAGAAGAAATTCGGTGCATTGGATGCGGTGCTCTGCTGCAAACCACTGATAAAACTAAAGCGGGTTATACTCCAAAAACAGCTTTAGAAAAAGGCTTAGAAACGGGCGAAGTTTATTGCCAACGTTGTTTTAGATTGCGTCACTACAATGAAATTCAAGATGTTCATTTGACAGATGATGATTTTCTAAAATTATTGAATGAAATAGGCTCTAAAGATGCCTTGATTGTCAACGTAGTAGATGTGTTCGATTTTAATGGTAGTTTGATTCCTGGATTGCACCGTTTTGTTGGGAAAAATCCAGTATTGCTGGTTGGAAATAAGGTAGACTTATTGCCAAAATCACAAAAAAGAGGACGCTTGACTCAATGGTTACGCGAAAGAGCTCATGAAGCTGGTCTGCGACCGACAGATGTTGTTTTGACTAGTGCAATGAAAGCCGATGAAGTAGAACACTTAAAAGAGATGATCGAACAATATCGTAACGGAAAAGATGTTTACGTAGTCGGTGTCACGAATGTTGGGAAATCCAGCTTGATCAATCAAATCATCAATACTTCTGCTGGAGTAAAAGATTTGATTACAACGTCTCAATTCCCAGGTACAACGTTGGATCAAATAGAAATTCCTTTAGAAGATGGTAATTCATTGATTGACACACCGGGAATTATTCATCGTCATCAAATGGCGCATGTTTTAGGTGCAAAAGACTTAAAACTGATTGCTCCTAAAAAAGAGATCAAACCTAAAGTTTACCAATTGAATGAAGGCCAAACCTTATTTTTTGGTGGAGTGGCTCGATTTGACTTTATCAAAGGGGATAGAAGTTCCTTTACTTGTTACGTTTCAAACGATTTGAATATTCATCGAACTAAATTAGAAAAAGCAGATGAATTGTATCAAAAACAAAAAGGCGAATTATTGCAACCGCCTCGTAATGAAGAAAAAGATACTTTCCCAGAACTTGTTCGCTTTGAATTTTTAATCAAAGAAAAGACAGATATCGTATTTGCTGGTTTAGGCTGGGTAACAGTCCCTGAACCAGGAGTTGTAGTAGCTGGATGGGCTCCTAAAGGAATCGATGTTTTAATCAGAAAGTCAATTATATAAAAAAGTTCGTATACAGAAATGGAGAATCAGCATGGCCTTAACAGGAAAACAAAAAAGTTTTTTGCGTAGTAAAGCACATCATTTAAATCCTATTTTTCAAATTGGGAAAAACGGAATGAATCCGGATATGTTAAAACAAATCGGGGAAGCATTAGAAAAAAGAGAATTGATCAAAGTATCCATTCTGCAAAACTCAGATGAAGAAGTTCCAGAAGTGGCTGAAGAAATTGAACAGGCAGTAGGATGTCAAGCCGTTCAAAAAATTGGCCGAGTAATTGTGCTGTACAAACCTTCGACGCAAGAAAAATACCGTAAAGTATCATTAGAAATACCAAGAGCGTGAAGAAAGGCGTTTAGCTCACCGGACGTTTCACGACCACAACAGTTTAGGGTTCTTTCCAAACAGTTGTGGTTGTGAAACGGTAGTGTGAGCTGCCTTTCGCAACGCGTCTAAGAGCACACAGGTAAGAAGGAGTGGAAGTCGTGTGAAAGAATCGTTTTTTTCTGGGAAACGGACACAGGTTTTAAGTGAACCAGTTGCTGAAACCACAACAAAGAAAAGAGTTGGTATTCTTGGAGGAACTTTTAATCCTCCACATGTTGCACACTTAATGATTGCCGATCAAGTATGTCAACAATTGGGATTAGACAAAGTCTATTTTATGCCTACCGCTGCTCCGCCGCATGTGGATACTAAGAAAACAATTGCGGCTGAGCATCGGTTAAAAATGGTGGAAAGAGCTATTCAAGACAATCCTAAGTTTGATCTTGAAACGATTGAAATTGAACGTGGCGGAAAAAGCTATACCTATGAGACAATGCTGCAGTTAACTCAGCAGAATCCAGATACAGAATACTATTTTATTATTGGTGCAGACATGGTGAACTATCTGCCCAAATGGCATAAGATCGATGAATTGGCTCAATTGATTCAATTTGTAGGGGTCAAAAGACCGGGATATGTGATTGAGAGTCAATATCCTTTGATTTGGGTAGATGTTCCTGAAATAGCCGTTAGTTCAACTTCTTTAAGAAAAAAAATTGCCACCGGCTGTACAGTGAATTATTTAATTCCTCAAAAAGTTCTTGAGTACATTTATCAAGAAGGGTTGTATAGTTATGAAACTTAAACCAGAACAGCTTGTTTATTCAGGTCGATTCATCTCGCTGTCAAGAGATAAACTGGCAGCTCAAGTGGAGACACAGATGAGTTCCAAACGGTTCAAGCATGTATTAGGTGTGGAAGAGACTGCTATACAATTAGCAGATAAATACGGCGCCTCAGTAGAAGCAGCTAGTATTGCAGCTCTTTGTCATGATTACGCTAAAGAGCGACCTGATCATGAAATGAAAGAACTGATTATTGTTGATGAACATTTGGAAGAAGAGTTGTTAGACTATGGAAGCAATATATGGCATGGACCATGCGCTGCAGAGATAGCCAAAAAAGAGTTTCACCTCTTGGATGAAGACATCTTAAATGCGATTCGCTACCATACCATTGGTAGAAGCGAAATGTCTTTATTAGAACGAGTGATTTATGTGGCAGATTTTATTGAACCGGGAAGAAAATTTTCTGGAGTAGACGAAGCAAGAAGTCTTGCATCCAACGATTTAGAAGCAGCTGTGACATATGAAACGCAACAGACATTGATGCATTTGATTCAAACGAAAAAAAAGATTTACCCAAAAGCAGTGGCTACTTTCAATAAATGGGTAGCAAACAAATAGGAGGAAAGACATGAGTGAATTAAATAAAGAATTGCTTGAACTTGTAGTGAAAGCGGCGGACGATAAAAGAGCGGAAGATATTATGGTAATGGATGTACGAAATATTTCTCTTTTAGCCGATCATTTTGTAGTCATGCATGGAAATAATGATCGACAAGTTGTCGCAATTGCGGAAGCAATCGTTGACAGCGTTGAAGAAGCTGGATATTCTGTCAAACAAATCGAAGGAAAAGATTCAGCTAAATGGATCTTAGTCGATTTAGGAGACGTTGTGGTCCATGTATTCCACTACACAGAACGTTCATTCTACAACTTGGAAAAATTATGGAGCGATGCTCCTTTAGTGGATATTTCCGGTATGATCACGGAATGAGTTACAATATTTTCGCTCAAGTCTATGATGATTTAATGGATGAAGAGCTATACGATTTATGGATTGATTTCACGAAAAAAAACCTATCTGATACACACGAAAATGTATTGGATCTGGCTTGCGGAGCAGGTCATTTAGCCATTAAAATGAAACAAGAAGGCTATCAGGTTACTGGATTGGATCTGTCTTCTGAAATGATCGCTCTTGCAAAAGAGCGAGCTGAAGAAGTAGACATGGCGATTCCTTTTATCATTGGCAATATGTTGGATTTAAGCGTGGTAGAACAGTTTGATGCTGTGACATGTTATTGCGATTCGCTCTGCTATCTGCCAGATGCAGAAGCTGTTCAAAAAACATTTGAAGAAATCTCCCAACATTTGACAGAAGATGGCGTGTTCCTGTTTGACGTACATTCTATTCATCAGATCGATGAAATTTTTCCCGGCTATACGTTTAACGATCAAACCGAAGAAATCAGTTTTTTATGGAAAAGTTATGTAGGAGAATTTCCGCATTCCATTGAACACGATTTAACATTTTTTGTTTACCAAGAGGAGATCGACTTATACGAGCGTTTTGATGAGACCCATAAAGAACGAACTTATCCAATCAAACAGTATCTTTCAATGTTGAAAAAGGCCGGTTTTACTTCAGTTGAAGTCTCTGCAGATTATGGAAAAGGAAAGATACTTAATGATTCAACACGCTGGTTTTTCGTTTGCCGCAAAGAAACAAAATAGGGTTTCATTTTTGCTGAATGAAATGAGAAGGGTGGACCAACTATGAAAAGTTGCGGAATTATCGCCGAATACAATCCTTTCCATAATGGACATCGGTATCAAATACAAGAGGCTAAAAAACAGACTTCGGCTGAAGTGATCATCGTTGTCATGAGTGGAAATTTTTTACAGCGTGGAGAACCCGCAATAGTAGATAAATGGCACCGTGCAGACATGGCGTTGTCTTCCGGAGCAGATCTGGTCATTGAGTTGCCGGTAGCATTTAGTGTCCAACCAGCTGATTATTTCGCTAAAGGCGGTGTTTCTCTTCTTCAAGCGCTGCAGTGTGATTCTCTCTCGTTTGGTACTGAAAGTGGTACCGGAGAGAAATTTCAGCTATTTACTGAAAACTGGGATCGCCATGAAAAAGAGATCGAAGCTAAGTTCAGGCAGCTGAAGAATAATGGCGAGACTTATGCGGCTCAAATGCAGCAAGCAGTGAGAGCTGTTATACCAGGTAACGAACTCAATGTTGGAGCCCCGAATACTATCTTAGGATTAGCTTACGCGAAAGAAAACAGTCGCTATCCTAAGCCCATGACCCTATATCCAGTCAAACGTGTTGGATCTGGATATCATGATGAAAAATTGGGGGATACACCCTTTCAAAGTGCTACGGCATTGCGAAAAGTATTGTTGAAAGCTGCTGAAGGTTCTGAGAAATTAGCAGCTATTCAAACAGCTGTCCCGCCGGCAACGTTAGATAGCCTTCAACAAAGTGATTTTGCTAATTGGGAAAAATTTTGGCCCTTTTTAAATTATCAACTGATCCTTCAGTCAGAAGAGCAACTAAGAGAAATTTACCAAATGAACGAAGGTATTGAGCATCGATTGAAACAAAAAGCAATTGAAGCCGATTCCTTTGAACACTTTATTGAATTGGTAAAGACAAAACGATACCCGTGGGTGCGCCTGCAACGATTGTTTATCTATGTGTTGCTGCAATTGAAAAAAACAGACATGCAAGAAGCTTTACGAAGTCCGAAGGCTATTCGTGTGTTAGGATTTACAGAAAAAGGGCAACGCTATTTAAGTGAAGTGAAAAAAGAAGTTCCTTTACCGATCATTAGTCGTTTGAATCAAAAAAACAACTCTTTATGGGAAATGGATATTCTAGCAGGTAAAGTGTATCAATTGGCAGTGAAACAAAATCAAGATGACCAAGACTTTAATCGTTCACCGTTGCAAAAAAAGAAGTGAAAAGATGCTTTAAATAAGCTGAAAATAACTTTTAGGTGTAAGGTAAAATATCTTGACAAAGGATTTTTTCACTAGTATAATAAATTTTGTTGCTTTAGGAGTGAAAAAAATGAAAATGAAGTGGTCACTAAACGAATTAAAACGATATCTAAATGAGCCATTCGTCTTTTCTGACAACGTAGATTTGAAAGAATCTTTAGTAAAAAGAGAAGAAGAAATATTAGACGTTTCACCCATTCATTTAGATGGAATCTTAACTGTTAATGATGATGAATTAATTCTTCATATGAATGTTTCATTGAAATTAACACTTCCTTCTGCAAGATCACTAGAACCTGTATTATTTCCGATGGATTTTGTGATAGATGAAGTTTATATTCCAAAATCGGATTCTTATGAAAAACCTGTTGATGAAGAGAATGTTGTGATCTATTTGGAGCATGACTGGATCGACTTGTCAGAGAGTATCGAAGACACGATTTTGCTTAATCTTCCTTTACAAGTTTTTACTGAAGAAGAAGAGAAAGCTCATAATATGCCAAGCGGAAATAATTGGACGGTAATTTCAGAAGAAGATTACTATTATTCAGAAGAAAAAAAATCTGAAGAAACAATAGATCCGCGTTTTGCAGATCTGAAAGATTTTTTTAACCAAGAAGAATCCGGTAATCAAGAAGAAGACTAACTTGTTTCTAGGTTAAATAGAAAATGAAACAATTGTTTAAGGAGGTGTATAGAATGGCAGTACCAGCAAGAAGAACATCAAAAGCTAAGAAAAATAGACGTCGTACTCACTTTAAATTAGAAGTACCAGGTATGAACGCTTGCCCTAACTGTGGGGAATTGAAAAAAAGCCATCACGTATGTGCATCATGCGGTTTCTATGATGGAAAAGAGGTAGCATCTAAAGAAGCTTAATCGAATTGAATAGTCGATTCAATGGATAAATGAAAAATAACCTTGAGAATATCTCTTAAGGTTATTTTTTTTGCTATTTTGTTGTCAAATTGTTAGAGTAATTAAGTTGAAAATGTTGTACAATTTAATAGAGAAACGATCAAGAACGGACGGGGGACAAGAAAATGTGGATGGATTCTAATGTTGCAATGTACATAGTGTTGTTGTTATTGCCAATAATATTATTTGTGCTTTTCAATAAGAAAATTAACCATCACTTCATGAAGCAGCAGTTAACCGTTAAAATGGCAGACTTGTTGGTACCTTATTTAATTGTAGGAATCCATATCATCAGTTCTTTAACATTTGGGATGTCGCTTTTCCCATATTTCCTTATTTTTATATTTACTCTCGCCATTATACTATTACTGTATTTAGCCGTAAAAAAAGGGGAAATTCTGTATTATAAATTCTTCAAAAGCTGGTGGCGTTTTGTTTTCATCAGTTCAATGATTACATATTACGGATTAGCAGCCACTACTATCGTTATTTCTCTTTAAAAGAGTAATGCATCAGGGGATGAGTGTGGGAAAAGTTGCAGACTTCATAAAAGAATTTAAGCAGAGCAGTGAGATAAACTCACTGCTCTGTTTTTTTTGGGTCTTCATCTTCTAGCGTTGATAAAGAAATTTTCTCCGGCCTACGGGGTTGCTTATGGAGAGCCATGGGAACGCTTGAGCCGAAAACCGGGTCTCAAGGCTTGCGAGCGTTACCGTAGCCGTTAGAGCGTTAGCGACGTACGGATATGGTATGCGCAGCGCAGAACAAACTTAGCGTAACGGCTAAAGGCTAACGTTAAGGAATTCCCATTGCATCCTCTTTCATGACTATAAGCAACCCCATATTCCTCTAAAAATTTCTAGGAATGAGTTTTTTAAAGGTTTGGAATTAATTTTTTTTCACTTACCAACGTCAAATGATGTAGAACCGTTTTTTATCTGAAGAGCCTATTATAAAGCTATTACAGTATGGAAGAAATAGTTTAACTACTATCTATAAAGAATCTCCACTTCGTACCATTAATTGCAAAAAAAGCCTCTTTTTCTTAAATGTATAAAAAATTTCAACGGAAGTAACTAAAATGAGACAAAAGAAATCTCGTGATATATTTCTGATCTTAATGTAATGTCAGTAATGGAAGCGTTATATAAGGTTCGGAAAAAGTTGATATTTTTTTTGGATTGTGGTGGTGGAAAGTGGGGGATTGTGGTAGACTGAATTTAAATAAAAATGATAGGGGTGACAGTAAACATGCTTATCGGTGAATACCAGCATAATATCGACGCAAAAGGCCGTTTGATTATGCCCGCTAAATTTAGAGAAGATTTAGGCGAGAAATTTATTATTACTCGTGGTTTAGATGGCTGTTTATTTGGATACCCGCAAGAAGAATGGTCTGATTTAGAAGAAAAACTGAAGCAATTGCCGTTGGCTAAAAAAGATGCTCGGCAGTTTACACGTTTCTTTTATTCAGCAGCAACGGAATGTGAACTAGACAAGCAAGGAAGAATCAACATTCCTCAAAATTTACGACAATATGCAAAATTAGACAAAGAATGTCATGTCATTGGAGTTTCTGAGCGCATTGAAATTTGGAGCAATGAAAGATGGTCTGAATATGCTTTGGAAGCAGAAGAATCTTATGAAGACATCGCTGAAAAAATGATCGATTTTGGGTTTTAACTACTCGAGAAGATGAAAGGGAGATATTGATGCCTGAATTTAAACACGAAACAGTCTTACTGCATGAGACAGTAGATGGATTATCTATTTCTCCTGATGGAATTTATGTAGATTGCACACTTGGAGGAGCGGGACATAGTGAATATTTGTTGTCCCAATTAAATGAAAATGGTCACTTATATGCATTTGATCAAGATGAAACAGCTATCGCAAATGCAAAAGAAAAGCTTGCTGGATATATTGAAAAGGGAATGGTCACTTTTATCAAATCGAATTTCCGAAATATCACAGAAGAGTTGAATGAACGAAATGTTGATGCTGTAGATGGTATTTTATACGACCTAGGAGTTTCTTCTCCACAATTAGATCAAGCTGAGCGTGGATTTAGTTACCATCAAGATGCACCCTTAGATATGAGAATGGATACTGATTCACTACTGACAGCTCGTATTGTTGTCAATGAATGGCCTTATGAAAAATTAGGCAAAATCTTTTATCGTTACGGAGAAGAAAAATTTTCTAAACAAATCGCCAGAAAAATTGAAAAAGCGCGAGAGATTGCTCCTATTGAAACAACTGGAGAATTAGTAGAGTTGATTAAAGAGGGAATTCCTGCTCCAGCCAGAAGAAAAGGCGGACACCCAGCTAAAAGGACTTTCCAAGCTATACGGATTGCTGTAAATGATGAATTGTCAGCGGTAGAGGAATCGTTGGAAAAAGCTATCGATTTGTTAACTGTCAAAGGGAGAATCAGCGTGATCACGTTTCATTCTTTAGAGGACCGAATCGTCCAATCAATATACAAAGATCGTGCCAGAGGCCCTGAATTGCCTCCAGGACTGCCAGTATTACCCACTGAGTACATACCTGAACTAAAAATCATTACCCGCAAACCTATTTTGCCTAGTGAAGAAGAACTGGAACAAAATAATCGAGCGAGAAGCGCAAAATTGAGAATCGCTGAAAAACAAGTGAAAAGCAAAAAATAACCCTGTAGAATTCAGAAGAAAGGAAGTATCTTAATGGCATTAGAGAATAATTTAGCTAGAGACTTACATAGTGTGATGCCTGAACAAGCACCACAAGTATACCCTCAAAGACCGCAGCAACGACCTGCTTATACACCTGAACCTAAGAAACAAAAACTTTCAAAAGTTGAAAAACTTCTTATTACAGTAGCGAGTATAATCATTTTTTCTTTGGGTGTGGCCTGTGTTTCACTAGAAATTATGGTGGCAACCTCGAACCGAGAAGTTCAAGATACTAATCGAGAAATCGAAGAAATCGCTATTGTGAATACTAATCTAGAACAAGAAGTTCAAGAATTGTCTCGTTACGATCGGGTATATGAAATTGCTAGAGCACATGGATTAGAAATGAATGAAGAAAATGTAAGGAATGTCTCGAAATGAAAAAAAGAAATCCTTTAAAAAATAGAAAGCTGATCTCTATTCTCTTATTTTTTGCCTGTATAGTGATCTACGCTATATTTGCTGGCCGTTTTTCTTATATTATGGTTAAAGGGGAAGTCAACGGGGAAAACTTAGAGACGAATGTGAATAATTTATATACAAGAAGTAGTGTCCTTGAAGCTAACCGTGGTACCATCTATGACGTAGGAGGGAATCCGGTTGCAATGGATGCTACTTCTTATTCATTGTATGCAGTGTTAACCGATGAATGGTCAAACAACAAAAAAAATCCTCAATATGTAGTCGACAAAGAAAAAACTGCAGAAACATTGTCGCAATACATATCAATGAGTGAAGAAGAAATTTTGCAAAAATTGAATCAGGACCTAAGTCAGGTTGAATTTGGAACAGCAGGTAAAAACCTCACTTATGATATTAAAAGTGATATTGAAGCCGCTGACCTTCCAGGGATCTTTTTTACAGAAACGCCTACTCGTCTATACCCTAATGGAGTATTCTCCTCACATTTAGTTGGTGTGGCACAATTGCCTACTGCAGAGGATGGAGAAGCGGAAACTGGAAAAGAAATGGTCGGTCTTATGGGAGTCGAGCAGACCTACAATGATTTATTGACCGGAACAGATGGCAAGTTGAAGTATCAAAAAGACAGTTTTGGATATGCTTTGCCGAATGAAGAAGCAGAAGTGATCGATCCTGTAGATGGGGTAGACATTTATTTGACATTGGATAAACGAATGCAAGTTTTACTGGAAAGTGTGATGACAGAGGTAGATGATAAATACAATCCAGTGGCAATGACGGCTACTTTGATGAATCCGAAAACAGGTAAAATCATTGCAACTTCTCAGCGTCCCTCTTTTAATGGAACGACTAAAGAAGGAATCGATGAACTATGGATGAATTTGCTGGCTGAGTATACTTATGAGCCAGGATCTACCTTAAAGACATTGACTCTTGCAGCAGCAATAAACGAAGGAGTCTTTAACCCAAATGCTTATTTTGAATCGGGTTCCATTGAAGTGTCTGGAATACCTATACGAGATGTTAACCGCAATGGATGGGGAACAATCACTTATTTGGAAGGCTTAGCACGTTCTAGTAACGTAGCATTTGTAAAACTTGCTCAACAAATGGGTGCTGAAACATGGAAAGAATACATGGATGCATTTGGAATAGGCAAATCGACTGAATCCGGACTATACAATGAAAATGCAGGTTCAAACAAATACAAACGAGCCATTGATCAAGCTAATACGGCATTTGGACAAGGACTCACAGTAACGGTTTTACAAATGTTGCAAGCATTTAGTGCCATCGCGAATGATGGGCAAATGATGAAACCACAATTCATTGATAAATACGTGGACCCAAACACAGGAGCAGAAACTATTGTAGAGCCGGAAGTAGTAGGCACTCCTGTTTCAAAAGAAACGGCTGATCAAACGTTGGAATATTTAAAAGAAGTTGTATACAACGAAAATGGAACAGGTCAAAAGTATGCGATTGATGGATATGAGATTGCAGCTAAAACCGGAACTGCACAAATTTACAATGCAGAAACAGGAAAATACTATAGTGGAGGCAAAAATTTTCTTTATTCAGTAGTGGGAATGGCTCCGGCAGATGATCCGGAATTAGTCATGTACATTACTATGGAACGCCCGACTGTTAATGACCCAACTGTAACAACTACAGATATTATGGCTTCGATATTTAAACCTGTAATGAAAAGAGGTTTGGAATACCTGCATTTAGACGACGAAGCTCAAAATGGATTAGAGAATCAAATTGTCATGCCAAAAGTCACTAGTGAAGCCAAAAGCGACGTGTTAACAAAATTAGAAGAAATGCAATTAAACGTGACCGTAGTGGGAAATGGTGATACAATAGTACAGCAATTGCCTTTGGCGGATGAGACCGTTATTGAAGACCAGCGCATTATTCTGTTAACCAATGGAGCGATGACTATGCCAGATATGACAGGATGGTCAAAAAATGACGTATTAAAAGTTTCTGAAATCACAGGGATAGAGTTTACTTTTAGTGGAGATGGTTATGTCACTCAGCAAAGTTTAGAACCGAATACCTTGTTGACTGAGGAAAGTCAAATTGAAATTGTACTAGAATCTCCATAAAAAAACACGTTTTTTAAGTCAGAAGGAGAACAAGAGAATGATCTTGGGCTTTGTCCAAAGAGATGGACAGGCAATCTGATGAAAAGCAAAATTAGGAGCGAATCATTATGCAATGGGAAGAAATGCTACTTGCAACAGTTAGTAGTTTTGCAATCACACTTATCTTGATGCCGTTTGTTATCGGGTATTTCAGAGTCAAACAACTAGGACAAACTACTAGAGAAGAAGGACCGACTTGGCATGAAGTAAAAACGGGAACACCGACAATGGGCGGAGTCGTTTTTATCATCTCAGGAATCGTAACTATGATCTGGAGTGGTCTTTGGCAAAATGTTTTTACAGTTAGTTTAGGTTTATTGATGTTTATTCTTGTCTTATATGGAGTTCTAGGTTTCTTGGATGATTACATTAAATTGATCAAAAAGAGAAACCTTGGTTTAACATCATTACAAAAATTGATTGGTCAAGTAGCAGGAGGGCTGTTATTTTATATTGTTTACCGTATACAGGGATTTCCGAGTGACTTAACCCTTCCTGGTTTAGGCGGTGTTAATTTAGGCTGGTTCTATGGCTTACTTATTATCTTTTGGCTAGTCGGTTTTTCAAATGCCGTTAATTTAACAGATGGTTTGGATGGATTGGCAACAGGAACCAGTATTGTAGCTTATGGAACTTACGCTATTACTGCCTTCCATCAACAACAAACAGATGTCTTGATTTTTTGTTTAGCCGTTATTGGTGGATTAATCGGATTTTTACTGTTTAATAAAAAACCGGCCAAAATATTTATGGGAGATGTTGGTTCATTAGCTTTAGGAGGTGGGCTTGCCGCTGTCTCTATTTTGTTGAAGCAAGAATGGACACTTCTTTTAGTAGGATTGATTTTTATTATGGAAACTACTTCGGTAATTCTGCAAGTGGGATCTGTAAAAATTAGAAACAAACGAATCTTTAAAATGGCACCTATCCATCATCACTTTGAAATGAGTGGGTGGAGTGAATGGAAAATTGTGCTGACTTTTTGGTCAGTTGGATTAGTGATGGCACTGCTTACTCTATGGATTGTACTTTAACATTGAAAGAGAACTGGGGGATTTCGCGTGAAAGATGTAACGACGTATCAAAATAAAAAAGTATTGGTTTTAGGACTGGCTTTGAGTGGAGTAAATGCAGCTAAGCTGCTGCATAAACTTGGAGCATTAGTGACTGTGAACGATTATAAAAGTTTTGAAGAAAATCCAGAAGCACAAGAATTGTTGGAGGATGGAATTCGTGTCGTTACTGGCGGACATCCTGTTGAATTGTTGGACGAAGACTTTGAATTTGTTGTGAAAAATCCAGGGATTATGTACAATAACCCAATTGTGGCTAAAGCAATCGAAAAAGGCATTCCTGTCTTAACGGAAGTCCAATTGGCTTATGAAGTTGCAGAAAGTCCTATTATTGGGATCACAGGAACAAATGGTAAAACCACTACAACAACAATGATCACAGATTTGCTGAATGGCAAACGTACACATGGAAAAGCTTTTGCAGCAGGAAATATTGGAACTCCAGCAAGTCAAGTTGCGCAAAATGTAACAGATAAAGATACTGTTGTAATGGAATTGTCTAGTTTCCAACTGATGGGTATCACTACTTTTAGACCTCATATAGCAGTAATCACTAATATCCATTCTGCTCATATTGACTATCATGGAACAAGAGATGAATATGTAGCAGCTAAAATGCGAATCACAGAAAATCAAACGGCTGAAGATTATTTAATCGTCAACTGGGATCAACCTGAACTACGGGAATTGGCAAAAGTGAGTAAAGCTACAATCATTCCATTTTCTAGACTAGGCAAGGTTGAAAAGGGTGTCTATATTGATGGAGATTCCATTTATTACTTAAACGAAGTCATCATGGATAAAAAAGGTATTTTAGTTCCAGGTGAGCATAATTTGGAAAATGCCATGGCAGCTATTGCAGTTGCTAAATTAATGGGACAGGACAATGAAGTTATCCAACAAGTGTTGGCCAATTTTGCTGGAGTGAAGCACCGTACTCAGTTTGTAACGGAATTTAAAGAAAGAAAATTTTATAATGACTCTAAAGCTACCAATTCTTTAGCTACGATCAATGCATTGAACGGTTTTAAACTACCGGTTATTCTGTTGGCTGGCGGATTAGATAGAGGGAATGATTTTGATGACTTGATTCCTCAACTGAAGGGTATAAAAGGATTGATCGTCTTCGGAGAAACGGCTGGCAAAATAACTGAAGCTGGTGAGGCAGCTGGGGTACCAACGATTTTGTCTGTACAAAATGTCGAAGCAGCAGTTCCTGCTGCCTACGATATTAGTGAAGCTGGAGATGTTATTCTATTGTCACCTGCTTGTGCAAGTTGGGATCAATACCGCAGCTTTGAAGTACGAGGAGATGCCTTTATTCACTCTATAGAACAATTAATTGCAAACGTAGAAGAAGAGGAGGAATAGACCTTTTTAGTGGTCTTACATTTATAATGAAAGTATTGTTATCAGGTGGAGGTACAGGTGGGCATATTTATCCTGCCTTAGCTTTAATGAGACGTTTAAAAGCGATTGATCCGACAACCGAATTCCTCTATGTAGGAACTGAAAGAGGATTAGAAAGTAAAATCGTTCCAAAAACAGGGATTCCTTTTAAGGCGGTAAAAGTAGAAGGTTTCAAACGATCATTGTCGTTAAAAAATTTAAAAACGATTCAATTATTTTTACAAGGTATTTTTAAAGCTCGAAAAATCGTGAAAGAGTTTGCTCCTGATGTGGTTATTGGTACAGGGGGATATGTCTGCGGTCCAGTAGTGTATGCTGCAGCCAAATTAGGCATTCCAACTATTGTACATGAACAAAACAGTATTGCTGGGGTAACGAATAAGTTTCTGGCTCGTTATGTGGATAAAATCGCTACATGTTTTGAGGAAGCCGAAGCTGAATTCAGCAAATACCCTTCCAAAGTAGTTTATACTGGCAACCCAAGAGCTCAAGAAGTCGCTGGAATCTTGCCCTCAGATGCGCTAGGCGAATATCATTTAAAACCTGCTGTACCTACTGTACTGATTTTTGGAGGAAGTCGTGGCGCAAAAGCGATCAATACAGCGTTTGTAGAATCCTTACCTGAACTAGCTAAAAGAGACTATCAAGTTCTATTTGCTACAGGAGAGGTTCACTATGAGGCTTTCACTAAACTCATTGGCCGAACAAGCGAAAACGTTTCGGTAGTGCCTTATATCCACAATATGCCGGAAATATTCGCGAATGTTTCTGTAGTTGTCTCCAGAAGCGGGGCAACCACATTAGCAGAACTGACAGCACTAGGATTGCCTAGTATTTTGATTCCAAGTCCTATTGTGACCAATGATCATCAAACAAGTAATGCGAAAAGTTTAGTCAAACATGATGCAGCTAAAATGATTACAGAAAAAGAATTGACTGCAGCATTCTTACTTGAAACCATTGATGAAATGATGGACCATCCGGAAAAAAGAAAAGAAATGGCGTCACAAGCTAAAAAAATCGGTGTCCCAGATGCAGCGGATCGACTGATTGAAGTGATCAACGAAATCACTTCGCATTAACCTTGTTAAGGAGGATGATATGTCATGGGTAAATTCCACATGAATCAAAAAAATAAAGATCAAAACAACCATGCACGTGAGTCCTCTTCAAGCAAGGGACTAAAAACGATAAAAGAAACTCAGACATTGGAACAACATTTGCCTAAGTTAAAAAAGCAGCGGCAAAAAAAGATGTATAGTCGTTTGATTCCGCTTCTTTTACTGTTTTTATGTGCAATTTTGATCGTTATTTACTTCGTTTCTCCGCTAAGTAAAATAGGAACTTTATCAGTTGATGGAAATAATGATGTCACAGATCAAAAAGTGATTAATTCCAGTCAATTGACTTCTGGATTACCCTTGTGGGATTCTTTATGGAATGATGAGGTCTTTGAAAAAGCTATTTTGGATGAGCTTCCACAAGTAAAAACAGTCGCATTAAATCTAGAAGGTTGGAATGATGTTTTAATCGAAATTGATGAGTACAAAATTATTGCTTATTCGCATAAGGATAACGAGTATTTTCCCATTTTAGAAAATGGAAAAATTGTAGATGAAAGCAGAAAAGTTTCAATGGGCAACAATCCAATTTTTAAAAATTTTTCTGAAGGGAAACCTTTAAACCATTTGATTGAACAATACAACTCCTTGAATACTTCCGTACAAAACGGCATTTCTGAAATTGAACATACTCCAAGCGACACTGATCAGTATCTGGTGACAGTTTACATGAATGATGGAAATCAAGTAGTGGCAACTTTGCCTACTTTTGCTGAAAAGATGAATTACTATCCTGATATGGTTCAAAAAATCGGCAACCAAAAAGGAGTCATCAATTTAGAAGTCGGGGGATATTTTGTACCATTTGAAAAAGAGGTTGATGACTCTTCAGAGGAGTCTGGAGAAGCTGGAAATACTCAAGAAGAGCCTGTGACAGAATCAGAAAATAATGACGAAATAGTGGAATAATGAAATTCAGTATTTCCAAGCAAACCAAACTGATGTATTTAATAAAAATAATCTGTAATCTACAGGAAAATCTTCAAAAAATGGTCACAAGTATGGTAGAATTGTATTTATATAAGTCAAGAACAAATAATTAAATTGAAATTAAAAGCTAGGAGGTTTCAATCTATGAGAAATTCTGAGATGTATGTTAGTTTAGATATTGGAACCACTTCAATAAAAGTTGTTGTAGCTGAATATGTTAATGGACAAATGAATATTATTGGAGTAGGAAATGAAAAATCTGAAGGATTAAGCAGAGGTATCATAGTTGATATCGATAAAACGGTAGAATCGATCAAGAAAGCGATTAAACAAGCCGAAAAAAAAGCAAATGTTGATATTTATAACGTTATCGTTGGAACTCAAAGTACATCTACAGAAATTGAGACATGCCATGGAATGATTGCAGTTTCAGGTGAAAATCGTGAAATTACGGATGAAGATGTACGCAATACTATTGGGGCTGCTATGGTAAAATCCGTTCCTCCAGAACGTGAAATTTTAGCTATTATCCCTGAAGAGTTTATTGTGGACGGTTTTGACGGTATTAAAGATCCTCGTGGAATGATAGGGGTTCGCTTGGAAATGCATGCCACAATGATCACAGGACCAAAAACCATTGTACATAACATTAAACGTTGTGTTGAAAAAGCGGGATTGCAAATTGAAAATATTGTATTACAGCCTTTAGCTGCTAGTACAGTTAGTATGTCTAGTGGTGAAAGAGACTTTGGGACTATTTTGATTGATATGGGGGGCGGCCAAACTGCTGCTTCTGTTATCCATGATAATCAATTGAAATTTGCATTTGTAGATCCTGAGGGTGGAGAATATGTTACAAAAGATATTTCGATTGTACTAAATACTACATTAGAGAATGCAGAAAAAATAAAGCGTGATTTTGGATATGCAACTTCTCTTGAAGCTTCAGCAGAAGAATCCTTCCCAGTAGAAGTTGTTGGAAAAACAGATCCAGTGAAAATAACTGAATTGTATTTATCTGAAATCATTGAAGCTCGTGTAGTACAAATTTTTGAGACCATCAAAACAGAATTGGATTCTGTAAGAGCCAGAGAACTACCGGGCGGAATTGTGTTAACTGGTGGTGCAGCATCTATACCAGGTATGGTAGAATTAGCTAAAGAGATATTTGAAGTAAATGTTAAGCTGTACATCCCTGATCATATGGGGATGCGTTATCCATCCTTTACAACAAGTATTGGTTTAATAGAGTATCAAGCTAAGTTAAACGATATTCAAAGAATTGCGAATCAAACAGCAACAGGATTCAATATTGAGACGGATTCTGCACCTCGCCAATCGGTTGTTGAAATACAGCGTGAGGATGCAGCGAATGAATACTCAATCAAGCAAAAACCCGTTAAAAAACCTAAGAATGAAGAAGATAGTTTTGTATTCAAAATGAAAAAAATGTTCAATAACTTTTTCGATTAAACGGTAAAGAGACTAAAAAGAAATCAACTAGATAGTAGGGGGAAATAAGATGGACTTAGAATTCGACACAGCACCAGTTAGTGGAGCTGTTATTAAAGTAATTGGTGTAGGTGGAGCGGGAAACAACGCAGTAAACCGCATGATTAGCGATAACGTAAAAGGTGTAGAGTTTATTGTAGCCAATACAGACTTGCAAGCCTTAGCAAATTCAAATGCTGAAACTAAAATTCAACTTGGACCAAAATTGACTCGTGGACTAGGTGCAGGAGCAAATCCTGATATTGGACATAAAGCTGCTGAAGAAAGTGAAGAACAAATTGCTGAATCCTTAAAAGGAGCAGACATGATTTTTGTTACTGCGGGAATGGGTGGAGGTACCGGAACTGGTGCAGCTCCTATTGTGGCTCGTATAGCTAAAGAACAAGGCGCTTTGACGGTTGGTGTGATCACTCGCCCATTTTCATTTGAAGGACCAAAACGTGGCCGTTTTGCTGCTGAAGGTTTAGCTCAAATGAAAGAATACGTAGATACATTAGTGACAATCTCAAATAATCGTCTGCTGGAAATTGTAGACAAAAAAACGCCTATGCTGGAAGCATTCCGTGAAGCGGACAACGTTTTACGCCAAGGTGTACAAGGTATTTCTGATTTGATTACTTCACCTGGTTACGTAAACTTGGATTTTGCCGACGTTAAAACAGTTATGGAAAATCAAGGTTCTGCATTAATGGGAATTGGTACAGCAAGTGGAGAAAACCGTACTGTTGAAGCCACTAAAAAAGCGATCTCTTCTCCTTTACTAGAAGTGTCTATTGACGGAGCAGAATCTGTCTTGTTAAACATTACTGGCGGTTCAGACTTAACATTATTTGAAGCACAAGATGCTTCTGATATTGTATCCTCTGCTTCAACAACTGAAGTAAACATCATCTTTGGTACTTCTATCAATGAAGAATTAGGGGATGAAGTTATCGTAACGGTTATTGCTACTGGGATCGATACTACAGAAGCTGATAAACGAGTAGCTCAAAACAGCCGAGTTCGTACTAAGCCTGCTTCAAACCGCGGCCAGCAAGCTCCAGAAAGTACTTCGGACAATCAACAAAATGATCCATTTGCTGATTGGGATATTCGTCGCGAGCCTAATACACGCAACCGTAATGTACAAAGTTCGGATACGACTATTTTTGATGATCAAGAAAAAACTGAATTTGAACCTTCAAACCGAGACCATGCAACAGAAGAGAAAAAAGAAACGCCTCAAGATAGTTTAGATACTCCTCCATTCTTTAGAAGAAGACGGAAGTAAATGAACCATATAGAACAAAATGTTCACGATATAGAAGATCAACTGAAAAAATCACTGGATATTTCAAACCGTGATAGAGTTGATCTTCGTGTTGTAGTTGTGACAAAATATGTGTCTATTGAGGAGGCAGAAAAAGTTGTATCGCTCGGTTACACACATCTGGGAGAAAACAGACCAGAAGGATTGATTCAAAAGCAAGAAGTTCTACAGCAAAAGGAAATTGTCTGGCATTACATTGGATCTCTTCAAACAAGAAAAGTAAAACAGATCATTAATCGGATTGACTATTTGCATTCGCTGGATCGAATGTCTTTAGCTGAAGAGATTGAGAAAAGAGCTGAAAAGCCTGTCTCTTGCTTTTTACAAGTAAATGTTTCAGGTGAAGAATCTAAAAGTGGTTTTTCATCTGATGAAGTAATAGAGACGATTGAGGCACTATCCAAGTTTGAAAAAATACGGATCGTCGGCTTAATGACCATGGCACCCAAATTGGCTGAAGAACAAGTGATTCGAAAAACCTTTAGTGATTTAAAAAAATTGCGAGAAAAAATCGTATCACTTGATTTAGAGTATGCTCCATGTGCAGAATTAAGTATGGGAATGAGTCAAGATTATCCCATTGCTATAGAAGAAGGAGCCACTTTTGTTCGTATTGGATCGGCTTTTTTTAACGAAATAGAAGCTGATAAAACCTAATTTTTTTTAACTGAGGAGGGTTTGAAATGGGAATGATAAACCGATTGAATAGTTTTTTTGGTTTAGATGATGAAGAGGAATCCTTTTACATGGAAGAAATGGAACAAGAAACCAAAGTAAAAAATACGAAACAACAACCTCAAGTATCCAATAGACAAGGAAGTTCAGTTGCCATGAATGTACGCAAAGATACGAAAAAACCAAGCAATGTAGTTTCTATCAATCAACCTCAACAGCAAGGGAAAATTATTGTTGTTGAGCCAAGAGTTTATTCGGAAGTAAAAGAAATTGCTGATCTGTTACTAGCTAATCAAGCTGTGATTTTAAATTTCAATCGAATTGAAAAAAATGAAGCTAAAAAAATTGTAGACTTTTTAATGGGAACTATTTATGCCATTGAAGGAGACATGCAGCGAGTAGGAAATGAAATTTTTCTTTGCACACCTAAAAATGTAGAAATTGATGGTGTCTTAGACCAATCAAACAGCTTCGATGATCTTGAGATCTATTAATAGAGAGGAATTTTAAGCAGTGTTAAATTTATTAGGTACGCTACATCAAGTTTTATCAGCAGCATTAGAAATTTATTCTGTGTTATTGATCATTTATATACTATTGTCATGGTTTCCAAATGCCTATCAATCAAAGTTGGGCCAAATATTGGCTCAGGTCTGTGAACCGTATCTTGATATATTTAGACGATTCATTCCACCAATCGGAATGATCAGTATATCAGGTATTGTAGCTTTACTTGCGCTGAACTTGGTAAGTAGGGGCTTGGACAGTATTTTTATATTCATTTATCGATTAATTCTTTTTTAAGCAAGGAGTAGGTCGCAGTGATTGAAAATGTCTATCAGCATTTTAGAAAAGAAGAAATACCGTTTATTGATTCTGTAGCAGAATGGGTCAGAGAAGTAGAGGATCAATACACACCCGTATTGACAAACTTTTTAGATCCTAGACAATATTACATTTTAGAATCGATCATCGGTAAAAATATGGATATCAAACTGTATTCTTTCGGAGGATATGAAGCCTCTGAAAGAAACCGTGCTTTTATTTGCCCTGCTTATTTTGAACCAAGACAAGAAGACTTTAACGTTAAACTGTATGAAGTAAATTACCCTACTAAATTCGCTACCATGTCTCATGGGAAAATTTTAGGAACTTTACTTTCCAGTGGAATCAAAAGAGAATTTTTCGGAGATATTATTTCTGATGGAGAAAGATGGCAATTTTTTATTGATGACTCCATCAAAAATTACGTTATCTCTCAAATCGATAAAATAGGGCGCGTCTCTGTTCGATTAGAAGAACGCAATTACACAGAACTGATTGTTCCTAAAGACAGTTGGACTATTGTACACGATACAGTCTCGTCTATGCGGATCGACACACTGATTTCGAGTGTCTTCAAGATTTCTAGACAACGAGCAAAACAAATGATAGAATCAGGGCATATTAAAGTAAATTGGACTGAGATGAAACGACCAGATTTCGTATTGGATCTATTGGATATTGTTTCTATACGCGGATTTGGACGCTTTCAGATACAAGAGATCGAAGGAAAAAGCAAGAAAGACAAGTGGAAGCTTGTGTTAGGTGTTTTATTCAAATAGGCAATGATTACTTATCAACTAATTTTACTTTTGGAGGTGTCAATAATGGGACTAACACCATTAGATATACATAATAAAGAATTTCCGACAAAAATGCGCGGCTACGATCAAGACGAAGTAAACGACTTTTTGGATCAAATCATCAGAGATTATGAAACAGTTTTAAAAGACAAAAAAGAATTGGAAAAGAAATTAAAATTTTCTGAAGAAAAAGTGGAGCATTACAACAATATTCAAGATTCATTAAACAAATCAATTCTTGTGGCGCAAGAAGCCGCAGACCGATTAAAAGTAAATTCGGATAAAGAAGCTGCTATTATTCTACAAGAAGCTGAAA
This sequence comes from Desemzia sp. FAM 23988, assembly GCF_045528365.1. Lineage (NCBI taxonomy): Bacteria > Bacillati > Bacillota > Bacilli > Lactobacillales > Carnobacteriaceae > Desemzia > Desemzia sp. FAM 23988. The sequence goes on along the minus strand of NZ_JBGQQS010000001.1, from coordinate 236,628 downwards.
ATAATGCAGATCGTTTATTGAATGATTCAGTTGAAAAAGCAAGAAAAATTACGGCTGAAACGGAAGAATTAAAAAAACAAAGTCGTGTCTTTAAACAACGTTTGCAGTTGATGATTGAGTCACAATTGGAAATGGTGAAAAATAACGAGTGGGATGAATTACTGAAAAGTGATTTAGAAGAAGTCATTGAAATTCCTACTGTAAAAGAATTTTTGCAAAAAACTGAAACTGAAGAAAAACAGTTGCCAGTAGATGTTGAAAAAGCTATAATAACAGATGATGATTCTTCAGAAGAAGAAACAGCAGACGTTGAATCAGCAGATTCAGAAAATGTTTCTCAGGCTGCATCAGATGAAGCAGAGAAAAAAGAGTATGAAGAGGGCAATATGCCAGCAGTAGAATTACCTTTATAAAACAAGGCGTTATTAAAATAGTTTAGAACAATGATTGGAACAGAAAGCAGCAATATACTTTACAGCGAGTTAGAGAACAGTGTGAGTCTAACAAGTCCCTATTGTTGTAAGATCCTCCATGAGTATTAATTTGAACTTTAAGTAAAATTAATCGTTTGATTGGCGTTAACAATTATTAGAGGAGAAAAGAACACTCTTTTCTTGAACTATGGGTGGTACCACGAAGATTTCGTCCCTTTTGGGAAGAGGTCTTTTTTTGTGCTTTTTTAGGTTCTATGGAAGAATCATTCAAAACCAATAAGAATACAATAATAGAGAGGATTTCATGATAATGAAAATGAAAGAGACATTGAATTTAGGTCAAACTAAGTTCAAAATGCGCGGAAATTTACCGGTTCGTGAAGTAGAATGGCAACAAGAATGGAAAGATGCAGAGGTTTATGAAAAACTACAAGAAAAAAACGCTGGAAAACCAACGTTTATTTTACATGATGGGCCTCCATATGCAAACGGAAATATCCACATGGGACATGCATTAAACAAAATTACCAAAGATATCATCATCCGGTCTAAAAGCATGAGTGGCTTTCGTTCACCCTATGTTCCTGGTTGGGATACTCACGGATTACCAATTGAACAAGCTGTTACCAATAGTGGTGTAAAACGTAAAGAAATGTCAGAAGCCGCATTCCGTAAAATTTGTGAAGAATATGCGTGGAAACAAATCAACCAACAAAGAGAAGACTTTAAACGTCTAGGAGTGGCTGGAGATTGGGAAAATCCATATGTTACGTTACTTCCTGAATACGAAGAAGAACAAATTCGTGTATTCGGTAAAATGGCTGAAAAAGGTTATATTTATAAAGGATTAAAACCAATCTATTGGTCACCTTCCAGTGAATCCTCATTGGCTGAAGCTGAAATCGAGTACCAAGATGTAAAATCACCAAGTATTTATGTTGCTTTTAAAGTGGTAGACGGAAAAGGTCTATTAGATGAAGATACTTCTTTTGTTATTTGGACGACTACACCGTGGACGATTCCATCTAACTTAGCTATTACCGTGAATGCGGACTACGTTTACGCAGTGGTAAAGGCGGATGGTAAAAGATACGTTGTAGCAAAAGACTTGTTAAAAGATGTTTCTGCTGCAATCGGCTGGGAAAATGTAGAAATCTTATCTGAAATCAAAGGTAAAGATTTAGAATACATGACCGCTCAACACCCACTGTATGACCGTACTTCTTTACTCATTTTAGGCGATCACGTTACTTTAGAAGCGGGTACAGGATTAGTTCATACTGCTCCAGGACACGGGGAAGATGACTACATCGTGGGTCAAAAATACAAATTAGGTGTTCTTTCTCCAATCGATGATAAAGGATGTTTCACTGATGAAGCTCCTGGTTTGGAAGGCATTTTCTACGATGATGCCAATAAAAAAATTGCGGAATGGTTAGATGAAAAGGAAAGTTTGTTGAAATTAGACTTCTTTACTCACAGCTACCCACATGACTGGAGAACGAAAAAACCGGTTATTTTCAGAGCAACTCCACAATGGTTCGCGTCAATTGACAAATTCCGTGCTCAAATTTTAGAGGCCATTGAGAATGATGTCACTTGGTTGCATCCATCTGGAAAAACACGCATCTACAATATGGTTCGCGATCGTGGAGATTGGGTTATCTCACGTCAACGGGTGTGGGGAGTACCATTGCCGATTTTCTACGGTGAAAATGGAGAACCGATTATCACTCCTGAAACTATCGATCATGTAGCTGGTTTAGTTGGCGAATTTGGATCTAATGTTTGGTTTGAGCGTGAGGCAAAAGACTTATTGCCTGAAGGATTTACACATCCTAGCAGTCCAAACAATGAATTTACAAAAGAAAAAGACATCATGGATGTTTGGTTTGATTCCGGATCATCGCATGCAGCTGTATTAAAAGCTCGTCCAGAATTATCCTTCCCAGCTGATATGTATTTAGAAGGATCAGACCAATACCGCGGTTGGTTTAACTCAAGTTTAACAACGTCTATAGCGGTTAACGAAGAAGCTCCATACAAGAATGTTCTTTCTCAAGGATTTGTAATGGATGGAGTAGGCCGTAAAATGAGCAAATCACTTGGAAATGTTATTGTTCCAAATAAAGTGATCAAACAAATGGGTGCAGATATTATTCGTCTATGGGTATCTAGTGTAGACTATGAATATGATGTAAGGGTATCGGACGATATCTTAAAACAAGTATCAGAAGGGTACCGTAAAATCCGTAACACTATGCGTTTCTTATTGGCCAACACATCTGACTTTAATCCAACCGAAGATGCAGTAGCTTATGAAGACTTAAATGCATTAGATCAATATATGTTGATTCGTTTCAACCAAGTGGTAGGAAAAATCAGAAAATCTTATGCAGAATATGATTTCAAAGGAATTTATCAAACAGTGATGAATTTCTGTACAGTGGATTTGTCACAATTCTATTTAGACATTGCTAAAGATGTCGTGTACATTGATTTAGAAAATGGCCATGACCGTCGTGCTATGCAAACAGTATTTTATGACATTGCTGCTAAATTAACAGCTTTATTGACACCTATTCTTCCACACACAAGTGAAGAAATCTGGAAGTACTTGAAAGAAGAAGAAGAGTTTGTTCAATTGGCAGAGTTGCCTGAAGTAGAAACATTCGAGAATCAAGACGCTGTTTTAAGTGACTGGAAAGCATTTATGGCTGTTCGTGATGATGTATTGAAAGCTTTAGAAGAAGCGCGTAATGAAAAAGTGATTGGGAAATCATTTGAAGCAAAAGTTACGCTTTACCCAACAAAAGAAGTAAAAGAATTGTTGACCAACTTATCTGCGAACATCGGTCAGTTATTGATTATTTCTGAATTAGAAATAGCAGATAGTTATGAAGCTGCACCTGAGTCAGCTCGTAAATTTGCAGATGTAGCTGTTACGATCGAACATGCACATGGTGAAACGTGTGAAAGATGTCGTATCATCAGCGAAGAAGTAGGATCATTTGAAGATGCTCCAACACTTTGTGCTCGTTGTTACCATATTGTAAAAGAACATTATCCTGAAGCTTTAGCAGCTGAGGAAGAAGACTAATAAGCAAATCCTTTCATACAGAATCGTCATCTTCTAGCGTTGGTAAGAAAATTTTTTCCGGCCTGGGGGGTTGCTTATGGAACGCCATGGGACCGCCCTTGAGTCGAAAAGCGCGTCTCAAGGCTTACAAGCGTACACTTGGGCGTACGCCCACAGTGTTTCCTTTTTTTACATCCTTTTCATGGCTATAAGCAACCTCATATACTTCCAAAAATTTCTAAGAATGTGTTTTTAAAAGGTTTAGTATTTAAAAGGAAACTATTTTTATTTACCAACGTCAACTGTTGTAAAATCAAGAATAAAAACAAAAACTCTTATGAGACAGAATCTTCTGTCTCATAAGAGTTTTTTTCTATTTATTATTGAGCAGATTCTCTTAACACGTCAGCTCTTTATCTTCTAACGTTGATAAAGAAACCTATGGTGTTGCTTATGGAAACGCCTTGAACCAAAACATGTGTCAAGACTAACAAGTGATTTTCGTAGCCGTTAGAGGGGATATGGGATATGGGTATGTGTAGGATAGAACAAACTAAGCCCATAGTATTTCCTATTTTGCATCCTTTTTCATAGCTATAAGCAGCCACATATTCCTCTGGAAATTTCTAGAAATGTGTTTCTAATAGTTTCAGCATTAAAAAGAAGTATATTTTTTTACTTATTGATTTGTCAAATTAAGCTAGACAAAATATCTTCATTCATGTAACTCATAAATACTTCCACGGGTGTTTGATAATCCAAGGACTTTCGTGGGATATTGTTTCTCTTATTCGCCACTGAAGAGATAAATGCTTGGTCGACTTGATTAAAATCCATGTTTTTTGGCAGACCATCTTTTCGCAGCAATCCATTGGAATTTTCATTCAGTGCTCGTTGCGAAGGAGTTCCTGGATCAGCGAAATAAATAGCGATGTCATGCTGGTTACTTAAAGCTTTCCAATTAGAGAATTCTTTCCCACAATCAAAGGTAATGGATTTAAATAAATGTCTGGGAATTGTTCCAAACCAGTGGTTCAGAGTGTTCTCAATATCGTTTGCCTTCCGCCCATCGGGCTTCAAGGTGATAATAATTTTCGATAGACGTTCTACCAAAGTGATGACAGCACTCTTGTGATGGACGCCCACAATGGTATCGCCTTCGATATGGCCAAACTCTTCTTTGAATGTCGGATAATCGGTTTCTCTTTCAACGATATTCCGCTTGAAAGCCTGTTTTCCTCGGCGTTCTTGATGTCCATTTGGTTTCCGCTTACCCTTCATGGGCAAAGTCGATTCATCGAACACCTTTTCCTTGAACTGGCGGTAAAGGGTTCGCACGGAACAGCTGATTGGTTTCTCTTTACGCCCAATGATAACGTCTGGCGTCCAGCCTTGGGCAATTTTTTCTTTGATGTAGGACTGTTGTTTCTTTGGCAAGACGATGTTTCGTCTGCCGCACCGTTTCTTATTTTCTTTGTACTGTTGGTAGTACTCGAGGGCCGTATGGCCTTCTTTCAAGAAATTAATGACGTTATAGATCGGTGTTCGAGATCGTTTCAGGTACTCAGCGATTTTCGTTATTTTGATGTTTTGGTGGTAGTAAGATTCTATCATCACCAGTTCATCCGTGGTAAGATGGGTGTAGGTCATTCGTGATCACTCCTATGTTTTCTTTAGTCGGAATTACATTTTGAGTGTACCACGAATGGCTTATTTATTTGTCTAGCTTAATTTTACAATCGGCGCTTACTAAAGTCGAATATTGTAGAACAACATTTCAGCTTAAATTTGAGGCTGGAAAACCTATAGAGGTAAGAGGAAGATGAGAAGGGGATGGATGAAGAGATAAAAAGCTGTAAATAAAAAAATACTTTTAAAAGGCAATTGGCAGCCCTTGCAAACTAAAAGAGACTGCGTTATAATATGTTGTGTAATGGATTTATTTTTAATAAATGAGAAAGTTGAATTTATGTCACATCAATCATTAATTAACAACGTCGTTTATATGACTATAAATGCTTTTTGATAGTTGAGTTACATAAATAAACCTCTAACGAAAAAAGATCTATTGCAATACGATATATGGAGGTAGATAGTATGGAAAAAGGAACAGTAAAATGGTTTAACGCTGAGAAAGGTTTTGGCTTTATCGAAGTTGAAGGCGGAGACGATGTATTCGTACATTTCAGCGCAATCACTGGAGAAGGCTTCAAGTCTTTAGAAGAAGGCCAACCGGTTGAATTTGAAATTGTTGAAGGTAACCGTGGACCTCAAGCAGCTAACGTTGTTAAATTATAATTGATCTAACAAATAGAAAAGGAACAGGACAATTTTCCTGTTCCTTTATTTTTTTGCCTATTTATTGAAGAAAAAAGACTCGCCATAAGCGAGCCTTTTAACGGGGGTAAAATAACTTATCCTTTTCGTCTTCCGGCAATTAATGAGAAGATAAAGATAAGAACAACAGCACCAATTAATGCTGGGAAGACATAAAATCCACCGACGTTCCATCCCCATTCTCCTAATAACGATGTACCTAACCATGAACCAATAAATCCGGCAACAATGTTACCAACGATTCCGAATGGTACGTCTCGTCCAACTATCATACCTGCGATAGCTCCTAAGACACCACCAACGATTAATGACCAAATAAGTGACATAAATTCCACTCTCCTATATAAATAATATTTGTAATGAACTATTACAATTATTAGTATAGACACAATTTGTACAAAACTCAAAGAATATGCTTGTTATCCATATTTGGTTTCTTTTGTTAAGAATCTTTACTGGTCAATTCAAGCAATTGATCGCGTAATGTGGTTTCCATAGTCGTTAATTCATGTTCAGCTTCTTTACGTTTAATTCGTCCTTCTTTTTGAATCTCTAGGGTTTGTTGTAAAGTATCAATCAAATCAGTTTGTGTTTGCTGCAATGTTTCAAGGTCAATAATGCCTCGCTCATTTTCTCTAGCTGTCTCGATAGCAGAAGTCTTCAAAAGCTCTGAATTTTTCTTCAGTAAATCATTCGTGGTTTCAGAAACTTGTCGTTGAGCTTCAACCGCATCTTTTTGTCTGAGCAATGTAAGAGCGATCACAATTTGGTTTTTCCAAAGGGGGATAGCCGTATTGATAGAAGATTGAATTTTTTCTGACAAAGCTTGGTTCGTATTTTGGATCAAGCGGATCTGAGGAGCTTGTTGAATCGTCATTTGACGAGCCAATTTTAAATCATAGACTCTTTTTTCCAATCGATCAAGGAATTGATTCAAATCGTTCACTCGTTGAACATCCATTTGGTTGGTGCTGCTTTCTGCTTGTTCTACAGCTGCAGGTATCAATTGAGTTAACAATTCTTCAATTTTTACTTCGCCTGCTGCAATGTAAATATTCAATGCCTCAAAGTAATCTAAGTTTTTGACATAAAGTTGTTCCAACATGGAATTATCTCGTAACAACAAATCTTTTTCTTTGTCCAACTTTCCAGCTATTTTATCTACTTGCGCACCAATTTTTTGATACTTAGCGGTAACTTCATAAATAGAGCGATTGATTTTTCCAAACAATTTTTTGAAAATATTGTTATCTTCAGCTTTTAAATCATCAGGATTAGCTTCATTTAAGCGATACATCAATTCATTGAGGGTTTCTCCAATTTCACCTGTATCTTGGTTTTGAACATGATCCAGCATAGAATGAGAGAAGTCACCTAATTTTTTTTGAGCAGCTGCTCCATAAGACATCACAGATTCAATATTCGTTTCATCAATCTGTCCGGCTAAGGAATAAGCTTGTTCTTGTCGTTCTTTGGGTAATTTATCTACTAACCGTTCACTTTTTTGCTCTTTTTGCAATTCTGTATCGATAGGATCAGCTGCTGCAGGCAGTGAAGGGTCTGCAAATGGATTTGCCAGTAAACTGTCCAGTTCTGCGTTAACATCTTTAATTGTTGTAGAAGGTTCATTTTGATTGGTATTCATCGGTTCTTTGTTTGTATCGACCATAGTGTCAACTCCTAAAATTATAGTTCCTCGTTAGTGATTTCATTTGTTGTATCATTATCTCTTGTAATGGTTTTCTTTGCAAGTTCGACCTCTAATTCAATATCATCAATGTCATCTGATTTAAAAGATACATAATCTTCGGCAATCAAGTTGCACATGCCATCAATTGTATTAGCACTTTCTTCCAGTACATCAAAGGTAGATTTGTGTTTCACTTCATGACTGTCTACTTCATTGTACTTAGTGGTCAAGTCTTTTAAAGAAGGAAGGTGTACGTACAAAAATTTATCCACGTCATGCAAACGATGAGGTTCTTGAGTAATTTCTTTAAATAACGCTTTTGCTAAATGAACAGTGTTATTGCGTCTTTCAATCGCCGTCAGCTTAGTAGATTGGCGCATGTTTTGTTCTAATTCTAAGATATTGATTTTTGCCGTCTGCATCGTTTCTCTAAAAAAATTCATTTCATCCTTGGATAAGCCTTGCGATCTGTAAAAAGCTTCTTTTTCAGGAGATAAACGTCTTAATTTTTGTACTTTAGTTCGTGAAGCTTTCTTGGGTTCTTTTTTTAAAAAAAGAAAACCGCCGATGACTAAACTGATTATTAAAGATGGCCAAAATCCAAAATCAAGCACTAACAACACTAAAAAAACAGCAATTGTTCCTGCAGTTGTAAATGTATACTTTAATATTTCGCCTAAACTTTTGATAAAATTATCCATATTTGTCCACCTCTTAAATAAATTTGAAAAAATTCGTAGTCTTTTCTGGTTAAGTATATTTTAGCATAAATGCTCCCTACAAATACATCCGACTTAAGAATGAATTGTTACTCTCAGTATAAAGTAAAATAAGGATTCTTTCGACTGATAGCTGTTTGGCTGCTTGTTTTTTTAAACATTCAACGGTATCATAGAACAAGACCTTGTCGAACGGAGGAAAGCGTCATGAAGTTTGAAGAAAAAACGTTGTCTAGTGAACAGATTTATAAAGGAAACCTAACAGAATATTTTGTAGAGTCCGTTGAATTGCCGAATGGGAAAACTTCTACCAGAGAAATCGTCAGACATCCTGGAGCCGTAGCAATTATGCCATTTACTCCCGATGGAAAAATGATTTTTGTAGAGCAGTTTCGTAAACCAATTGAAAAAACCATTATTGAGATCCCAGCTGGTAAAATCGATGATACAGACTCACATCCTCATGAAACAGGATTAAGAGAGTTAAAAGAGGAAACAGGGTATTATGCTCATGTTTTTGAACTAGTCAAAACTTTTTATACCACACCAGGTTTTACGGATGAAGTGATTCATTTGTATCGGGCTTCTGAGCTGGAAAAAACAGAAGAATTGGCTTTAGATGAAGATGAATTTTTAGAACTTAAAGAATTGTCTTTTGAAGAAGCATGGCAAGCTTATGAAGTTGGCCAAATAGTGGATGCAAAAACCATTATGGCGTTGCTTTATTGGAAAATCGAACGATTAGCCGCTGATTAAAAGGATGGTGGATATGGGAAACAGTTTGAGAGAACAAGAGAGAAAAAAACAACAAGCTGAATTAAAAAAGCAAAAACAATTCGCAAAAAAACGTGATAAAGCAGAAAAAAAATACCAAAAAGAACAAGAAAAACAAGGCTTTGCTACTAGAAGTCGAAAAGGCGAGAATGACAAAGTGAGAGAAGCCGGGAAAAAACTCAATCTAGCGATATTGATTGTGTCTGTATTGCTGGTCGTTGCGTTGTTGATTGTCTTTTTAGTGTAAAACAGTTAAACATCCATGGATAATTGCAAATAGAGAGATATGAGGAGAAATGAAATGAGAATTGGTATCATCGGAGCAATGGAAGAAGAAACGATTGCGTTGAAAAACAACTTAACAGAGCGAAACGATTGGGCGAAGGCAGGAGCGACATTTTCTTCTGGAAAAATGGCGGGCCATGATATTATATTAGTCCAATCAGGGATTGGAAAAGTCAATGCAGCAATAGCAACTACATTATTGATCAATGACTATCAAGCAGACGTTGTTTTTAATACAGGGTCAGCAGGAGCGGTAGATTCTAGTTTAGCCATAGGCGATGTAGTTATTTCTACTGAGCTGTCTTACCATGATGCTGATGCACGAGCATTTGGCTATGTTATGGGGCAAGTACCGCAAATGCCTGCTCGTTATCCAGCTGATGAACAGCTGATCAGCGTGATCGAAGCAGCTACTCAAAAAGTAGGGTTAAAATCAGTGAAAGGGCTTATTGTCACAAGCGACTCTTTCATTGCAGATAAAAAGACAATCCAACGTATCAAAACAGATTTCTCTGATGCTATGGTATCGGAAATGGAAGGGGCTGCTGTAGCACAAGTTTGTTACCAGTTTAAAACTCCATTTGTTATCGTGCGAGCTGTTTCAGATTCAGCTGATGATGAAGCAGGAATCAGTTTCGACAAATTTATTATTGAAGCTGGAAAAAAATCAGCTGAGATGGTGATGGAAGTTATTAAGTATCTATAGTCTAAAACATAGAAAAGTATTCATAAAGAGGTAAAAAAGCGGCCTTCAAAAATTAGATGTCACTCTAATTTTTGAAGGCCGCTTTTTTCACTTAGGGCAAAAGACTAAAGTTTCTTTTGAGCAATTTCATTATAGATCACAAAACCATTTTTGCGATAGGTTTCTTTGGCGATTTCGTTGGTTGCCCAATAATGCAATTCTACAAATGCAATATTTTTTTTGCGGGCATAATCATCCGCATATTGGAGCAATTCTTTACTTAATCCTTGTCCTTGATAATCCGGCAAAACAGCGATATGGCTGATGTATAAGCGCGTATAGCCGTAACGATAAACCGATTCTTTCATCTCTTGTTCTTCCAACCACAGATAAGCAGCAATCGGACCTTCTTCTTTTGCTTCATCAATCCAAAGAAATACTCTGGCTTTCGGATTTTGAAAAACTGTTTCAAAATGAAGCGCAATAGCTTCTTCGTCATAAGATTTGAAAAACTCCGGGTACATACTGCGGTGTTTTTCTTGCATAGTTTTTCCTAATTGACCCATTAATTTAGGGTCTTTTGTTTCTACTATTTGCACGTGTGATTCACTCCTGGTTCCGAATAAAAAATTAAGAGAAGAAACGTTTAAAAAACGATTTTTTCTGCTCAGTTTGTTGAGGCTCTTCTTTTTTAGGCAAAGGATACTTTTCGGCGACATCAATAATGGATTCATTTACGTCCGTAGGGGCAGCGAAAATCAATGCATAAGGACAAGTTTGAGCATATTCATTAGCGACTAGTGTGAACGGAATATCAGCTTGTTTACTGGCTTTAATGAAAGGCTCGAATGGCTTCATATCTAAATTACCATTCAGCAGTAAGCTGCCATCAGGATGACGTTGAAATTCAGTTGTAAAGGCCTTTAAACTATTGTTTAGAGAGAGTTGATCTAAAGTTGCTGTCAAATAAATTCTTTCTCGTAAACTGCCCAAAAATTCTTTCCGTTCTGAAAGCAATGTTTGTTTTGCACCGTATTGTCCTTTTTGTAAATAATCGTTTGGATCTTTATTGACCATATCAAAAACCCCTTATTCAAAAATAATTAGTCTCATCATTTATTCTATCACATATTCCAAAAGAAAAATAAGAAGGATGTCTTTTTTTGTTCAAGAGTTGATCTAGTCCATTCGAATTATGAAAAGATTATTGTGAAATGTCTATACCGAATTTATTAGAACTCGTTGCTCTTTTTTTATTTAGTCGAATTTTTTCAAATAAATCCGGTTAAAAATAGGGTTGAAACTTTACATGCATTTTACTTGTAAAAAGTAAGTTCGTGGTGTATCATTAATTTTGTAGTAAAAAACAACCACTAATCGGAGGTAATGACAGATGGGAAAAAATGTTGGAGTCTTAGTAGGTAGTTTACGTAAAGATTCATTAAATAAGATAGTCGCAAAAAAATTGGCTGAGTTATTTCCAGCTGATTATCACTTAAGCTTTATTGAAATTGGTGATTTACCAGTCTACAATGAAGACCTAGAAGCAGATGCTCCAGAAAGTTATAACCGTTTCCGTAAAGAAATGAAAGAACAAGATGCTTATATCTTCATGACACCTGAATACAACCGAGGTATGCCAGCTTCATTGAAAAACGCTATTGACGTTGGTTCTCGTCCTTGGGGAGAAGGTGTATGGCCAGGCAAACCAGTTCTTGTGGGATCTGTTTCCCCGTCAGGTATCTCTGGTGCACTAGCTAACCATCAAGTTCGTCAATCATTAGTATTCGGTGACAGCCCAGTTATGGCCCAACCAGAACTTTACATTGATGCAACTAAAGCTATTGGTGAAGATGGACAAGTTGTAGAAGGAACTGTGGAATTCTTACAAAGTATTGCTGATGCATTTGTAGCTTTCATTGACAAAAACACTAAATAAATCATTTCATAAAATCACTAAACGGATGCAGAAAATCTCTAAAGGTTTTCTGTGTCTATTTTTATTCTCTACAGCAATGATAAAAAAGCCTGTTTTACAAAATCTTAATTCAAATGGACAAAAAGATCCTCATCCATTCGTTCCAGCGATACAATAATGGTAAAATAAGAACAAGTACTAAAGAGAGGTGTTTCACTAATATGCAGACAAAAGAAGAACCATACTTTACACAAACAACATTTTCGATTTTTTCAATTGAAGGCTTAGAAGAACGGATGAAGGAAATTAGAACACATATCCAGCCAACGTTTCAGTCGTTAGGAGAATTCATTTCCAAATCATTGATCGCACAATTGGGTGGGGCGGTACTACCAGTACATGTAGCGAAACATTTGCGTCGAACTAAATTTGCTCCTGAGAGCACTTGGGTCGGAATTGGCGGAGATGCCAGAGGATATAAGAAATACCCTCATTTCCAAATTGCTATTGACCGAAAAGCTGTTTACATATGGTTGGCGTTTATTGACAATCCGCAATTTGAAAATGAAATGGCATCTTCCTTTTTGAAATTCCCTGAGTCTATTGCACAACTTTCTAAAGATTACATTGTTTCCTTAGATCATACAAAAGATAAGGTGACAGTGATAGACGAGATGGATATTACTGCTGCGTTGACAAGATGGCAGAAAGTGAAAAAAGGGGAGTTCATGGTAGGAAGATATTTAAAAGAAGACGACCCGATTTTAGATACTGCCGACCAGACAGAACAGTTCATTTTGGACACGGTTCGTGACCTTGTTCCATTATATAAACAGGCTTATGCAGCTTATCCAAAGGAAACTGTATAGTAAAAAAAAGACTTCCATTACGGAAGTCTTTTTTTTACTGCTTATTCATTATGCGAAAAAACTAAATGCCATTCGCTGCGTTTTGCTAAAAAGTCGCAAGCTAATTGTTGTGCACCTTCAAGGGTGAGATGAGCTGCCCACCCGCATTGCTTTTCATTGCTAGCTGGAACTTCAACAGCTCCTAAGACATCTTTCATCGTTTGTTCCAAAACGTCTAAAATCTCATCAGAGTTTTCGTGAAGCTTTCAGCATTCATTTTCTTTGTCATGATTGATGCTCCTTTTGAAATAAAATCTTTTTCTATATAACAAGAATTGATTGGATTTGTAATGGAGGTTACTGAAATAGGGAGAACAAAAAAAGCTCCCGCATCCTAATAAATAAGATGGGAGAGCTTTTGAAATGACAACTTTTATTAACGAGAGTAGTACTCAACAATAAGAGTTTCGTCGATTTCAGCAATCAATTCTTCACGTAATGGAAGACGAGTTAATGAACCTTCTAATTTTTCTTCGTCAAAAGAAACGAATTCTGGACGACCAAATACTGATTCAACAGCAGCTTTGATGATTTCCATATTTTTAGATTTTTCACGAACAGAGATTACTTGTCCTGGTTGAACGCTGTATGATGGAATATCAACACGTTTACCATCAACAAGGATGTGACCGTGGTTTACTAATTGACGTGATTGACGACGAGTAGTAGCTAAACCTAAACGGAAAACAACATTGTCTAAACGTTGTTCTAAAAGGATCATGAAGTTATCCCCATGTTTACCTTCTTTGATTTTACCAGCTTTTAAGAAAAGGTTGAAGAATTGACGTTCATTTACACCGTACATGAAACGTAATTTTTGCTTTTCTTGTAATTGCATACCGTATTCAGATAATTTTCTACGGCTATTTGGACCGTGATCTCCTGGTGCGTAAGGGCGACGTTCGATTTCTTTTCCTGTACCAGTCAATGAGATTCCTAAACGACGTGATTTTTTCCAACTTGGACCTGTATAACGAGCCATTATAAAATTCCTCCAATAAATCAATTTTTTGGAGTAAAATAATTAAGTTAAAAGTTCAGTAATACGTGCAGTTCATTTTCAATCTTCACCTTTGCAGCCGCAGGTTACACAATTGTGCTGTTCTAAAGAAAACGAATCCCTTAGGCAATGAACTGTTGACGCGGTTACCACTTTTTTTGCTGCATTATTTTACACATCCATCATTATAGCCTAAATCAGATAGCAACGTCAACATTCTTTTCAAATTAACCCCTATTTAGTTTACTGCAACTGAAGTTTCCATTAAAATAGTTGCGAATTCTTCTAAGTATTTGCGATCAATTTCATCAAAACGATTTGTGATAGGCGCATCGATATCTAATACTCCAATCAATTCACCAGCTGTTGTTTGAAGTGGCACAACAACTTCCGATTGGCTAGCGGCATCACATGCAATATGACCAGGAAATTGGTTCACATCTTCTACTATGATAGAATTATTTTGCTCGAAGGCTGTCCCACAGGCGCCTTTACCCAGTTGGAGGCGAATACAAGCTACTTTTCCTTGGAATGGTCCTAACACCAATTCTTGAGAAGATTCTTCAAACAAATAAAATCCAGACCAATTGATTTCAGGTAAAGATTCATACAGTAAAGCAGAAGCGTTACTTAAATTAGCAATCAAGTTTTTTTCTCCAGCTATTAGTGCACGGAGTTGGTTGTTCATTAATTGATATTTTTTTTCTTTTGACATGTTAAAGACCCAACTTTCCACTTAGAAATAAACGTAAAGATTATTTCAGAATTTTTTTATTTGTACTGTTAGAACATTTCCATTATGTTATACTAATTAATAGGTATTTTACTAGGAAAATCGGAAACAATCCATCCCATTATACAAGAAATGATAAACGGACTATTAAAAAATGGAGTATTCATTTTCAAACGGAGGGCTTTACATGAATGTTGAAATTACCGTCATCGTTATCATCGTCTTAGCGATAGCTGCTTTTGTAGCCAGTTATACGATGAGAAAAAAACACTACCGAATCGTCGACGAGTTGGAAGGGCAAAAACTGCAATTATCTGATATGCCAATAGCGGATGACATACATATGATCAAAACACTGAATCTCACTGGACAGACAGAAAAAAAATTCCAAAAATGGAAAACAGTGTGGGAAGGAGTAGAAAAAGAATCTATCCCAGCAATCGAGAATCACTTGTTTGAAGCAGAACGCTTTATTGACAAATTACGATTTGGAAAAGCAAAAGACGCTGAGGAGCTAGCAGAAAGTAAGATAAAAGAAACTAAAGAAACACTGCTCCGTATTCAAGAAGCATTGAGCGAACTTGTGAGAGGCGAAGAAAAAAACCGTTTAGAGCTTGAAAAAGTAAAAGAAATGTATCAAAGCATTCGGAAGAAATTGCTCACACACAGTTTCAGCTTTGGACCAGCTCTAGAAAAAATGGAGCATAAATTAACCGTACTGGAAACTGATTTTGCTACTTTTTCTGAATATACTTCTCAAGGGGATCACATAGAGGCTAAAGAAGTATTGGAAGAAGTTCGGACTAAGACGAAAAACTTGAACACACTTGCTCAGGACATCCCGGCGTTATTAAAAGAGATCAATGGTGAATTTGTAGAGCAATTAAAAGAAATCAAAATCGGGTATCAGATGTTAATAGAAGAAGAATTTAAGTTTCCAGAAGATCGCATTTTAGAAAAAATTGCAGAAATCGAGACAGAGCGGTTGGCTGCTGAAAAATTAGCGGGAAACTTAGAGATAGAGGCAGCACAAGAAAAAATTCCCATGATAGAAAACGAAATCGATCAGTTGTATGAAGTAATGGAATTTGAAATGGAAGCTAGTCAGTATGTAGCAGAGAATAAAGAAAAAATCGAGCAATTGATCACTTACTTGACACGCAAAAACAGTAAGCTGCTTATTGAGATCGATCGAGTTTCTCAAAGCTATAAACTGAATCACAATGAATTAAAACAAACACAAGATTTTAAAGACCAATTAGATGAACTGACAGAAACAGTGAATTATTATTTGGAAGCCTTGCAACAAAAAGACATTGTTTATTCTGAAGCCAAAGAAAGTTTCCACTCCAGTATTGAAAAATTGGAAACAATTGACAGAGGTCAAAATGATATTGCCCAACATTTAAAAGAACTGCGCAAAGAAGAAACAGAAGTGAAAGAAAGTATCGATGACTTTGAATTTAATATGCGTGCTATGAAGCGTTACATTGAAAAGCAACATCTTCCGGGTCTTCCGATTGATTACATGGATCTGTTTTTTGCGGTTACACAAAAAATTGAAAATCTGTCCATCGAGATCAATAAATTGAGAATCGATATGGACGAAATAAAGAAAATGGCAGACTTTATTGAGGATGACATCGAGCTATTGCTGGATAAGACAGAAGAAATCGTTGATACTGCATTATTGACAGAATACATGACGCAATACGCTAATCGGTATCGTCAGAGTACTCCTCAAATTGCTTCAGCTACTCAAAAGAGTTTTAAATTGTTCAATCAAGAGCACAATTACCGTGAGGCACTGGAAACTATCTCAACAGCATTAGAGGAAGTAGAACCAGGAGCGTATAAAAAAGTCGAAACAATGTATTTCAATGAAATCAAACCAAAAACCTAAAGGCATAAGAAGCTGAGAGAAAAATCTCAGCTTCTTATTTTTTGGAGCCTTTGATGAAAGAGTTATTTTTCATCCCGCTGTGATTGTGTCTAGATGTTGAAAACCGGAAATGAAATCTTGTACTTGCAGAAGATTTTGTTATAATAGGTAAAGAATTTTTCAACGAGTAAAAAAATAGTTGAAGTAGAAAGAATGTGGAAAAATGATTTATTTTGACAATAGCGCAACAACTCAAGTTGATGACAGCGTATTGGAAACTTTTATGAAAGTTAGCCAAAAAATGAATGGAAATCCTTCTAGCTTGCATCAATTAGGAGATATGGCAGATGGGTTGTTACAACAATCAAGAAAACAGGTCGCTTCTATTATGGGCGTTCAAGAATCGGAAATATTCTTTACGAGCAGCGGTACAGAAGGGGACAATTGGGCCATCAAGGGAACAGCGATCGAAAAAATGCGTTATGGAAAACACCTGATTACAACTACGATTGAACATCCGGCAGTGAAGGAAAGTATGCTTCAATTGGAACAATTAGGTTTTGAAGTGACTTATTTGCCCGTTAATGCAGAAGGAGTCATTTCCATTTCAGATGTAAAAGCGGCCATTCGTCCTGATACTATATTGGTGTCGATTATGGTGGTAAATAATGAAGTAGGCAGTATCCAGCCGATTGAAGAAGTAGGAGAAGTATTGAGAGATTATCCGACGATTCACTTTCATGTAGATGCTGTACAAGCAGTAGGCAAGGTGCCTCTCAATTTAAGCGCGACTTCACGTATTGATCTAGCTACATTTTCTGGACATAAATTTCATGGTTTAAAAGGCACAGGGTTCCTGTACATCAAACGCGGAAGAGTAATCGCTCCTCTACTGAGTGGCGGCGGACAAGAAAAAGGGCGCCGCAGCGGGACAGAAAATGTAGCTGGTATTGCAGCCATGGCTAGAGCCTTACGTCTATTATTTGATCAAAAAGAACAAAAAATAGCGCATCAAAAACACATCAGAGATTACTTGATGGATGAACTAGCGAACTATAGCAAAGTACACATTTTCTCTGCCAAACAAGGTGCACCGCATATCGTTTGTTTCGCTTTAGGAGGTATTCGTGGTGAAGTGAGTGTGCATGCATTTGAAAAAGAAGCTATTTTTATTTCGACTACGAGTGCTTGTTCGAGCCGCAGCAAAACCAGTTCGAGTACGTTAGCAGCGATGAATGTGCCTAGTAAGATCGCTACAGGAGCGGTTCGCGTGAGTTTAACAGATACCAGCACCTTAGAAGAGGCCAAACAATTTTTGAATTCATTTGCTAAATTGTACGAAAACTTTAAAGATATTAAATAAGAGATTGAGAGAGGAAGTAAGTCATGCAATACAATGAGGTGATGGTTCGTTACGGCGAATTGTCTACAAAAGGGAAAAATAAAAAAACGTTTATCAGTCGCTTGGCTCAAAATGTTAAAGCAGCTTTGCACGATTTTCCCGAAGTAAAAGTTCATGGAGAACGCGATCGCATGCATTTGGAATTGAAAGATGCCGATAGCGAGGAAGTATTGAAAAGATTGGAGCCTATATTTGGGATTCAAAATTATTCTCCTGTGATGAAGTTGGACAGAGACATGGAACAAGTGAAAAAAGTCGCTGTCGAAATGGTGAAAGAGCAGTATGTCCCAGGTAAAACATTTAAGATCGCTACTCGTCGATCAGACCACGAGTTTCCTTTGGATACTAACGACATCAATTTGATGTTGGGTGATGAAGTCATCGACCATATTGAAGGCATTCAAGTTCAAATGAAAAAACCGGATATTACGTTACGTGTTGAAGTGCGGCTAAACGGCATTTTCTTATCTTGCCAAACGATCCAAGGAGCAGGTGGCCTTCCAGTAGGAACAAGTGGTAAGGGGATGCTGATGTTATCTGGCGGAATCGATTCTCCAGTTGCTGGCTATTTGGCTATGAAACGGGGAGTTGAGGTGGAAGCTGTACATTTCCACAGTCCTCCATACACTAGTCCAAGAGCTTTGCAGAAAGCGAAAGACTTAACCTCTAAAATTGCTGCCTTTTCTGGAAATCTGCAATTTATTGAAGTGCCTTTTACTGAAATCCAAGAAGAGATCAAAAAGAATGTTCCTGAAGGGTACTTAATGACAGTGACGCGTCGTTTCATGATGCGCATCACAGATCGGATTCGTGAACAACGCAAAGGTTTGGCTATATTGAACGGAGAATCTTTAGGACAAGTGGCTTCTCAAACGATGCACAGTATGATTGCTATCAATGATGTGACCAATACTCCTGTATTGCGTCCAGTTGTCTCAATGGATAAAAATGAAATTATTGATATTGCTAAAAAAATCGATACGTTTGAATTGTCTATTCAACCATTTGAAGATTGCTGTACTATTTTTGCACCGCCAGCACCCAAAACTAAACCCGATCTGCAAAAAACAAGAGATTTTGAAGCTCGATTAGATGTAGAAGGATTGATCGAACGGGCGATGGATGGCTTAGTCATCTCTACGATCAGTGTGGGAGACACCTTGGAAGAGCAACAGCATGAAGCTTTTAGTGAATTACTATAGAGAAGAATAAAAGGCTGTCTCCAGCATTGAGTATGATTATTCGACGTTGGGACAGCTTTTTTTAGTAAAGCAAGTTCTGTATGCTGCAGAACCTATATTTTTCGCTAGCGTTTAACGCAAAAGAATTTTATAATGGGAATAGAGTGTAATTTAGAGGAGTGAAGTGTGTGCAAATCACAAGAAAAGGGACACCTTATCAATTAAATGGAAAGCAAACCAACGTGGGAGATAAAGCCCCAGATTTTTCAGTCAAAAATCTAACAGGTGACATGATCCAATTGCAAGACTTTACAGGGAAAGTAGTGTTAATCAGTGTCATCCCAGATATTGACACTCGCGTGTGTGCTCAACAAACAAGAGCCTTCAATGAAAAAGCAAGCAATATTGAAGGAGTTCAATTAGTAACCATTTCAAACAATACCAAAGAACAACAAGATAATTGGTGTGCAGGAGAAGGTATTGAAATGGAAATGCTTCATGATACGAACCTGATATTTGGTGATGCTTATGGTCTTTACATGCCGGAACTAGAAAAACTGGCGCGTTCAGTATTTGTGGTTGATGCTAATGGTGTGATTGTGTATCAAGAAATTGTTTCTGAAATGGTGGATGAGCCAGATTATGAAGCCGTGATCGAAGCTGCGAAATCTGCTCGATAAATCAGCAATACAAGAATTCCGTTATTGAATTTTGAAGTTTAACATGCTACTATAATACAGAATAAAGCGATGAACAAGAGGAGTAGTTTCAGGTTTCATTTGAAGAGAAAAGGGCGATTGGTGGAAGTCCTTAATGGAACTGAAATGAAGGTAGCTTGGGAGCTGTCGAAGTGAAAGAAGAGTAGCTTTGACCGGTCTAACGTGACGTTAAACACGTGAATGAAGTGGTCTGTTCTTGAAGAAGAACAGGCAATATAGGTGGTACCGCGAATCCAAAAGCATTCGTCCTAATGTAGATTAGGATGGGTGCTTTTTTAGCGTTTTAAAACAAGATTACACTTTAAAAGAGAAAAGGAGTGGTGCAATATGGCAAAAGAACTTACAATGCCGACGAAATATCAACCGAATGAAGTTGAAGCTGGCCGTTACGAAAAATGGTTGGAAAAAGATTTATTCAAACCCAGTGGAGACAAAACGAAAAAACCTTTTTCAGTGGTGATTCCACCTCCAAACGTTACGGGTAAATTGCATTTAGGACATGCATGGGATACCACCTTACAAGATATCTTAGTGCGTCAAAAACGCATGCAAGGATACGACACATTGTGGCTGCCGGGGATGGACCATGCTGGAATTGCTACCCAAGCGAAAGTGGAAGCTAAATTAGCTGAAGAGGGTATTTCTCGTTACGATTTAGGAAGAGAAAAGTTCATTGAACAAGTTTGGGAATGGAAAGAAGATTACGCTAGTGTGATTCGTGAACAATGGGCAAAAGTCGGGATCTCTGTCGATTATAGCCGCGAACGTTTTACATTAGATGAAGGTCTATCTGATGCAGTTCGTAAAGTATTTGTTACGATGTACGAAAAAGAGCTGATCTACCGTGGCGAATACATCATCAATTGGGATCCAAAAGCGAAAACAGCTTTATCGGATATTGAAGTGATCCATCAAGATATCGAAGGTGCTTTTTATCATATGACGTATCCTTTAACTGATGGCAGCGGAGAAGTAGAAATTGCTACGACTCGTCCAGAAACGATGCTAGGGGATACAGCTGTTGCCGTGCATCCTGAAGATGAACGTTATCAAGCGCTGATTGGTAAAACAGTTATGCTGCCATTGATGAATCGCGAAATTCCGATTATTGCGGATGATTATGTGGATATGGAATTTGGTACGGGTGTCGTTAAAATCACTCCAGCTCATGACCCAAATGACTTTGAAGTCGGGAACCGTCATGACCTCCCACGTGTCAATGTGATGAATGAAGATGGATCTATGAATGATACAGCAGGCAAATATGCAGGTATGGACCGTTTTGAAGCTCGTAAAGCTGTGGTGAAAGATTTAGAAGCTGAAGGACGTTTGGTGAAAATCGATAAAATGGTTCACAGTGTTGGACATTCCGAGCGTACCGGAGTAGTGGTTGAACCTCGATTGTCTACTCAATGGTTTGTTAAAATGGCGCCAATGGCAAAAGACGCTTTAGAAAACCAAGAGTCAGACGGAAAAGTCAACTTTGTGCCTGACCGTTTTGAAAAGACCTTTACTCAATGGATGGATAACGTTCATGACTGGGTTATCTCTCGTCAATTGTGGTGGGGACACCGTATCCCAGCATGGTACCATAAAGAAACGGGCGAATTGTATGTTGGAATGGAAGCACCGGCAGACAGTGAAAACTGGGAACAAGATCCAGACGTATTGGACACTTGGTTTAGTTCAGCGCTATGGCCATTTTCAACGATGGGTTGGCCTAACGAAGACGCAGAAGATTTCAAACGTTACTTCCCGACCAGCACATTGGTAACTGGGTACGATATTATCTTCTTTTGGGTTAGCCGTATGATTTTTCAAAGTTTGGAATTTACGAATGAGAGACCATTCAAAGATGTGTTGATTCACGGATTGATTCGTGACGAACAAGGACGCAAGATGAGCAAATCTTTAGGGAATGGAATCGATCCAATGGATATTATTGACAAATACGGTGCGGACGCTATGCGTTGGTTCTTATCTACGGGATCTGCTCCAGGACAAGATGTCCGTTTTAGTTACGATAAAATGGATGCTGCTTGGAACTTTATCAATAAAATCTGGAACGCCAGCCGTTTTGTTTTAATGAACTTAGAGGATTTTGATGTAAAAGACATTGATTTAACAGGCGAAAAAACGGTTGCTGACCGTTGGATTTTGACTAAATTAAATGACACCATCCAATCGGTAACTGATTTAACAGAGAAATATGAAATTGGTGAAGCTGGTCGTCACTTATATCATTTCATCTGGGATGATTTCTGTGACTGGTATATCGAAATGAGTAAAGAGATTTTATTCGGTGAAGATGAAGCAGCGAAACAAACGACAAGAAGTATCTTGGCACATGTGTTGGATCAAATCTTGCGCTTGTTGCACCCGATTATGCCTTTTGTAACGGAAGAAATTTGGGAAAATATTCCGCACGAAGGAGAATCATTAGTCGTAGCAGAATACCCAACGGTTCGTCCGGAGTTGTCTGATGAAGCAGCTGCCAAAGGGATGGATGTCTTGATGGAATTGATTCGTTCTGTACGTAACATTCGTTCAGAAGTGAATACACCATTGTCGAAAAAAATCAACATCCTGATCAAAACCAATGATGAAACAGTTGAAACATTCTTGAACGCAAATATTTCTTATATTGAACGTTTCTGTAATCCGGAAGAACTAACGATCTCTAAATCGATCGAAGCTCCTGAAGAAGCAATGACAGCGGTCATTACGGGTGCAGAAATCTATCTTCCTCTAGCAGGATTGATCAATATTGAAGAAGAAATCACTCGTTTGGAAAAAGAATTGGACAAATGGAACAAAGAAGTGAAACGTGTCCAAGGTAAATTAGCCAACGAGAAGTTTGTCAGCAACGCTCCAGAAAAAATTGTCCAAGAAGAAAAAGCCAAAGAAGCTGAGTACTTGGAAAGACAAGCAACTGTCAGTGATAGAATTGCTGTGTTGAAACAAAAACGTTAATTGAAACAGTACTGAATGAAAAAGCTGGGTCTCTGATATTAGAGGCACAGCTTTTTCTACTGCAAATCGAGAGCAAATCATCTATAATGGAAAAGACAATAGTTTAATGCAGAACGGTGGAAAAGACATGTGGAACACATATGAAGAAGCACTTGAATGGATTCACGGCATTCGAGTATTTGGTAAGAAACCCGGTTTAAAACGAATGGAATGGATGTTGGAACGGTTAGGCCGCCCAGATAAAAAAGTCCCGGCTATCCATGTAGCAGGAACAAATGGAAAGGGATCAACGGTCACTTTTATTCGCAGTATGCTGGAAGAACAGGGGTTGGTCGTCGGAACGTTCACTTCGCCGTTTATCGAAGTGTTTAATGAACGCATCAGTGTAAACGGTGAACCGATAGCTGATGAAGAGATTCTGCGTTTAGCCAATATAGTGTACCCTTTAGCGGGAGCTTTAGAAGAGACTGATCTTGGCGGACCAAGTGAGTTTGAAGTCATCACAACGATGATGTTTTCTTATTTTGGGGAGGGTCATGTGGACGTTGCAGTAATTGAAGTTGGTTTAGGCGGATTATACGATTCGACGAATGTCGTTTTGCCTGAAGTATCCGTGATTACCACTATTGGAATGGATCATATGGCTATTTTAGGAGACACAGTGCCGGAAATTGCCCAACAAAAAGCTGGGATCATTAAACCAGCTGTTCCAGTTGTGACAGGAAATATCCCTCCAGAAGCGATGAAGGAAATTGAAAAAGTAGCTACTGACTGCGACAGCAAATTGTACGCCTATCAAAAAGATTTTGCCATTTCAGATTGGCATACTTTACCTACTTGGGGAGAACAATTCAGTTATGAAGATGAGTTGATGCGCTTAAGAACGATCCAATTATCTATGCTGGGTAAACATCAAGTAGAAAATGCTGCGACAGCTATCCAAGCGGTGGAGATTTACGCTGAGAGAACGCAGTTGACATTAAATCACGAGGCTTTATTAAGAGGGTTGAAAAAAGCTTTTTGGCCTGGGAGAATGGAAAAAATCAGTGATGATCCGGTTATCATATTGGATGGTGCACACAATGAACCGGGAATTGAACGACTAGTAGAAACGATTCAGAACGACTTTACTCAACAAGAAGTGCATGTGATATTTGCAGCCTTAAAAAACAAAGATATCCAAAAAATGGTGGATTTGATTCAGGAATTGTCAAATGTTCAACTCACCTTGACGTCTTTTGATTTCGAAAAAGCAGCCTCCAGAGAAGAGCTGCACCCATATACTCAATCTGGAGTGAACTATTATGCACAATGGCAGGAAGCCTTGCTAAATGAGCTGGAAAATAGGGATGAAGGCAGTATCCTATTGATCACTGGGTCACTGTACTTTATCTCAGAAGTGAGAAGGAACTTGTTAAATACGGATGAAGAGGAATAAGGGGGATAGAGTGATGAATAAACTAAAAACCGTGATTTTTGATATGGATGGGCTGATGTTTGATACAGAAACGATGTATTACCAGGCAAATCAAAAAGCAGCCGATGACTTAGGCTTGCCATTTACTTATGAATATTACGCCAAATACATCGGAATATCAGATGAAGAGTTTTTTGCGAGTATGTACCGTGATTTTAAAGATGACCAAAAGGTGGATGCGTTTATCGCAAACAGCCGAACATATTTGTTTGAGCAAATCGAATCAGCTGGTATTTTAGTAAAGCCTGGCTTAGTTGAATTGTTAGACTTCCTTCATGAACGCGGAATCGGCAAAGTGGTAGCTTCCAGCAGTATTCGCTCCATGGTTCAAATGTGTTTGGATCACGCAGGCGTAGCACATTATTTTGACGAAGTCGTTTCTGGTGATCAAGTTGAATTTGCTAAGCCGGATCCAGAAATATTTGAAAAAGCTTGGGGGCTGTTTGAGGGAGAAAAAGAAGAGACCGTTATTTTGGAAGATTCTTTAAATGGTATCCGTGCGGCTTATGATGCAGGAATTTCGGTCGTTATGGTTCCGGATTTGTTTGAGCCGAATGAAGAAGCCAGAGAAAAAACAGTTGCTATACAGAATGATTTAAGAGAAGTCAAACAGTTTCTTCAAAGAAATTGGATTTTAGACAATTAAATAACTAAATAACCTCTTTTTTACTTATATTATCTGCAAAGGAGGTTTTTTTATGTCTACAAAAGGAATGAACTTACTAGCTGAAATGCCAATAGAATCAAGACCGAGAGAAAGATTGCAACAATACGGTGAAAAAGCTTTAGCCAACCATGAGCTTTTGGCTATTTTACTGCGAACGGGAATAAAAGGAACCAATGTCGTTTCCGTTGCTTTGCAACTGCTCAATGCATTTGATGATCTGTATTATTTAAAAACAGTGTCGTTGGAAGAATTAATGTTGGTATCGGGTATTGGAAAAACAAAAGCTGTTGAATTGAAAGCAGCAATTGAATTAGGGACGCGGATCGCACAAGCCCCACAACTGAAAACCGGACAAATTACTTCCAGCCGCCAAGTAGGTGAGATGATGTTGGCTGAGATGAGTGATTTACAGCAAGAACACGTTATTGTGTTGTACTTGAACACTAAGAATGAAATCATTAAAAAAGAAACTATTTTTAAAGGAGGATTAAATTCATCTGTCGCGCATCCGAGAGAAATATTCAAAGGTGCCGTTCGTTATTCAGCTGCTCGATTAGCGATTGTACACAATCACCCATCAGGCTGTCCAGATCCTTCTGAGGCAGATATTTCATTTACTAGACGTGTAGCAGAATGTGGCGAGTTGATGGGAGTAGAATTGTTGGACCATTTGATCATTGGTCAAAACAGATACGTAAGTTTAAAAGAAATCGGTATCATTTAAAGAAAAGTGAGTCGCAGCAATGGTATTTAAGATTATCCAGAAATAAATAAATAAACTTTGTAATATAGCTTGCTAAGTTTTTTTTATCGTGTTATACTTTGTTTAGCATTTTGTTAGGTGGAAAAAAGAATTGTTTCAAAACATTCCGAATCGTACCGTCAGCAACAATGTGAATTATAATGTGCTTTCAAGCACGAGGAGGAATTTTTCATGGAACAAGGTACAGTAAAATGGTTTAACGCAGAAAAAGGATTTGGATTTATCGAACGCGAAGGCGCAGACGATGTATTCGTACACTTCTCAGCTATCCAAGGAGACGGATTCAAAACTTTAGAAGAAGGACAAGCAGTTTCTTTTGACGTAGAAGAAGGAAACCGTGGACCTCAAGCTGCTAACGTTAACAAAATTTAATTTAACTAAAAAATTAAAAGTTAGCTCAGAACAGCCTAGTTTATAACTAGGCTGTTCTTTTTTGTCTTTTTTTACTGCTAAATATTTTTTTACGTTAAATTATCATATACTATTAGTGGAATAAATGATTATTCGTCGGGTCTAAGTCAGAGTGGAAATTTAATGGTATTCACATAACTTAGCGAATAACTGATGGGATCATTTAAATAGGAGAGAAAAATGGCATTTTAGAGAGGAAAAGTGATATGCAAGGATATCGGCAAGAAAAAGATGCGCTAGGTACAGTTCAAGTCAAAACAGAAAATTTATGGGGAGCCCAAACGCAACGGAGTTTAGAAAACTTCGCTATCGGGTCTGAAAAAATGCCGCTCGAATTTATTTATTCACTGGTCAGCATCAAAAAAGCTGCCGCAACAATCAATCATAAGGAGCAATTGTTATCTGAGGAAGAAAGAAATCGAATAGTCGAAGCTTGTGATCAGATATTGGACGGAAAATTCGATGAGCAATTTCCATTGAAAATTTGGCAAACGGGAAGCGGTACGCAAACCAATATGAATGTGAACGAAGTTATTGCAGCTATTGCCAATCAGTCGAAAGACCTGCCTAAATTGCATCCAAATGATCATGTCAATGCTTCACAAAGCTCGAATGATGTTTTTCCAACTGCGATGCAAATGACGATTTATCAATCGATCCAGACTGCATTGCTTATGGAATGCAGAGAATGGATCACTGTACTCAAAGAGAAAGAACAGCAGTATCAATCACTGATTAAGATCGGTCGTACTCATTTGCAAGACGCCGTTCCGATGACATTTGGACAGGAAATAAGCGGATGGCGGACGATGTTGGAGAAGAATACTTATTTCATTACTGAAAGCAGTGAGGCGTTGAAAAAATTGCCCATTGGAGGTACCGCTGTGGGTACTGGTTTAAATGCTCCAGATGACTTTGATCAAAAAATAGTAGCGGAATTAAATCGATCGTTGCCATTTACCTTTGAAGTTGAAGAAAACAAATTTTATGGTCTGTCTAGTCACAGCAATTTGACTTATTCTCATGGCGCGCTTCGAAGTTTAGCAGTTGATTTGATGAAAATCGCTAATGATGTCAGATGGCTGGCAAGTGGTCCAAGAGGTGGTTTGGGAGAAGTTAGGATTCCAGCTAATGAACCAGGCAGCTCTATCATGCCTGGAAAAGTAAATCCTACTCAGGCGGAAGCATTAACGATGATCGTAGCTCAAATCATAGGAAATGATGCAACGATTCAATTTGCTGCCAGCCAAGGGAATTTTCAATTGAATGTCTTCAAGCCGGTTATTTTGTTTAATATGCTGAAAAGTGTTCAATTGCTGACAGAGGGGATGCGGTCATTCAGGATCCATTGTCTGTCTGGTATGGAAGCGAATGAGCAACAGATGGACAGCTATTTAAAAGATTCGTTGATGATCGTAACGGCTCTTTCTCCTCACGTCGGTTATGAAAAGAGTGCACAAATTGCAAAATACGCATATGCGCACAGATTATCTATCCGTGAAGGCGCTCTACAGTTGGAACTCGCTTCTGAAGAAGAACTGGATCAATGGCTGGACCCGGCTTTGATGATCCGCAAGTAATGAGAACATGCAGAATCGGAAAATGTCATTTCTGTTGTTTAAATTAGAAACAAAATTTATCGTTTTTCTTTAAAATAACCGGTGAAATAGTTGAATGCCTTTATATTCCTCGCAGAAAAATGTATACTAAGCATGCTTGCTATTAAAAAAACTCAATTGCAAAGATTACTAGAATGTTGAGTTCTACTTAAATTTGTATTAAAAACAACGATTATTGATGCGAAGTGATTGAAATTAAAGTATGATAGTAAAAGTGAAAAAATACAGTAAAATGCAGTAATGCTATTGTGAAAAGTCTACTGGTTCTTTTCTCAAAAAAATTGGGTTGAAGAAGCAAAGCCTGTATAGGCTAGACAACTGAGAGGATGAAATATGTGCTTAATTTTGGAAATAAAAACATGGGAATCGATTTAGGAACAGCCAATACGAATGTATTCGTTGAAGGTAAAGGGATCGTTTTAAGAGAACCTTCTGTTGTTGCTAAAGATATAAACACAGGAGAAATCGTAACGGTCGGGGAAGAAGCCAGAAATATGATTGGTAGAACACCAGGTTCGATCATTGCGATTCGTCCAATGAAAAATGGAGTTATTGCGGATTTTGATATCACGGCTGAAATGATGAAATATTACATTAAAAAAGCGGTGGGTAAACGTACTTCTAAACCTTTTGTGGTAGTTTGTGTGCCCAGCAGTGTAACAGAAGTTGAAAAAAGAGCGGTTATCGACGCTACTCGCTTAGCTGGAGCTAAGGATGCTTATATCATTGAAGAACCATTTGCAGCAGCAATTGGAGCTGGATTACCGGTAATGGATCCTACAGGTAGCATGGTAGTGGATATTGGTGGTGGAACAACGGACGTGGCAACCATCTCTTTAGGCGGTATTGTCAGCAGCAGAACGATTCGTTTAGCTGGAGACCGAATGGATGAAGTGATCATCCACCACATACGTAAAAAACACAACTTGCTGATCGGTGAAAGAACCGCTGAACAAATCAAAATGGAAATTGGGTGTGCATCGGTTGAAAAAGCAGCTGAATATGGCACGATGGACATTAGAGGTAGAGATTTACTTACTGGTTTACCGCAAACTATTGAAATAACGGCAGTTGATGTAGCTGAGGCTATTCAAGAAGTTGTTGAAGGAATCGTCATAGCGGTTCGTGAAACCTTGGAAGAAACATCGCCGGAAATATCTGCAGATGTTATCGATCATGGAATTGTCTTAACTGGTGGCGGGGCGTTACTTAAAAACATCAGCGATGTGATCGCTCATGAAACAGATGTACCGGTATTTGTTGCAAATGAACCTTTGGATTGTGTGGCTAACGGTACAGGAGAAGCTTTGAAACACATGGACATTTACCAAAAACGCGGCCTTAAATAAAACTGACCATTATCAAGCGGGTATGGGTTATCCATCCCGCTCTTTTTGAGTGAAGGAATTTGAGGGTTTGAGTAAAAAGGAATTTGAAATAAAATCGAAAACAGTCTGCTTATTTTGAGCAACCTATGGTAAAATATACACAGCCTGCAAAAATCAACGAGGTGGTACTTTGAACCAGTTTTTTTCAAACAAAAAACTTATTATTTTATTAGTTAGTGTAATTGTTGTTCTTGGGCTTATTGCAGTTTCCATTACGGGCAGTGGAAATGTTCCTATAGTTCAGCGATTTACTAATGATGTAACAGCGCTAATCAGTCGAGTCATCAGTAAACCTGCTAATGGAGTAGTCAGTATCATTGACTCTGTAGAAGGATTGCTTGACACGTATGAAGAAAATAAATTATTGAAGTCTAAAATGGATGGATTGTATGAAACAGAAGCAGAAATTGCTGCATTACAACAAGACAACGACAAAATGCAAGAACAATTGGGATTAACGGAAACATTGTCTGATTACAATAGTATCAATGGTGCAGTGATCGGTCGGAATCCAGATAACTGGGTCGATCAGTTAGTGATTGATAGAGGAAGTCAGCATGGAGTAGAAGTAGATATGTCGGTTATGGGCGGAAATGGTTACATTGGACGAATTGTAGAAGTTAGTCCTACCAGTTCCAAAGTTCAATTGGTGACAACTTCCCACCAAAATACAGGACGAGTTTCTGCACAAGTACTGACAGATAACGGAGCAGTACATGGAATCATCAGCGGCTATGAAGCAGAAACAAATCGTCTGATCCTGAACCAAATCATTACGGATGCTACTTTGAAAGAAGGAGACCAAGTCATGACTTCAGGATTGGGAGGTCTTTCACCAAGTTCTTTATTGATCGGTACGGTAGATGAAATACGATTAGACTCTCATGGATTAGCGATGGAAGCCTATATTACTCCAGCAGCAGACATGAATGATATTCGTTTTGTGACCATTATTCAAAGAGCATCTGGAAATGGGGAATAGAGAATGACCAAAAAAGCAAGAATCAATCTATTTGTCCCAGTGACTTTTTTGATAGCTCTGTTGTTTGATGGTATCATTGCATCGATCTTTTCAACTCGACTCTACACCGCAACCAGCGATATGGTTCCCAGATTGATTATTATCTGCATTGTATTGTTTTCTTTTTATGTGGATCGGAAGTACATGATTCTTTTTGGTATTCTCTTTGGTTTACTATACGATAGTTATTATGTAGGGATTCTAGGGTTGTACACGTCTCTATTTCCGATCATCATTTATTTAAGCGATAAAATGCGGAAAATATTAAACCCTAATTTATTGGTGTTGGTTATGATAGTAATTATTCACATTAGCCTGGTAGAAACCTTGTTGTTTGGCTTCTACTCGGTTATTGATCTGACCACAATCGATATTGCAACATTTTTAGCAAATCGGTTGGGACCAACACTGTTGTTAAACAGTATGTTCTTGTTGGTACTTTACTATCCACTAAAAAAAACGGCTGCAACCATTGTGCAGGATTAAAAAATTTGTTCGTAAGTCTTTTGAGATTGGGGGAAGGGTTTAATGAAACAAAATGTAACATTAAAGGGTATTAAGGAAGGCTTTTTGTTAAATTTGAATGATGCGGCTTCTTTTGAAGAATTGACTAATGAACTAGATGAGTTGTTAGATCATTTGAGAGCAGAGCGCAAACTATCAGGTGAAACGCGTAAAGATATTCATTTAGAGATCCATTCGGGAGATCGTCTATTGAATACTGAACAAAAAGAACTGTTATCAAAAAAAATTGAAGAAAAAAGTCATTTCTCCATCAAATCTTTTGACTCAAATGTGTTGACTTACGAACGTGCCATCGAATGGCAAAAAAAAGTCAGTTTAGAAATGAAAGTTCAAACCGTAAGAAGTGGGCAAATCTTAGAAGCTCCTGGAGATATTCTATTGATTGGAAAAGTCCATCCAGGAGGCAGCATCCGAGCAAAAGGCAGCATCTTTATTATCGGAGAACTTCATGGGGTAGCTCATGCTGGCGTTGATGGAGATACTTCAGCAGTTATTGTGGCTGATTTCCTTACCAAAGCACAAATTCGCATTGCAGATAATGTAGAAGTTATTGAAAATGAGGACGAAGAAAGTAAAAAGAGCAAGGTAGAAGTGGCGTATATAAATGATTTACATATCTTATCTTTTGAAACGTTGGATCGCTTAAAGAAGATACAGCCATCTATCGATAAAGTGACAGGAGGATTATTTGAATGAGTACAGCTATTGTCATTACGTCTGGTAAAGGTGGAGTTGGGAAAACAACTTCAACGGCTAATTTAGGAACGGCCTTGGCACTACAAGGGAAAAAAGTGTGCTTGATCGACATGGATATCGGATTACGTAACTTAGACGTTATTTTAGGTCTAGAAAACCGTATCATCTATGATATTGTGGATGTAGTGGAAGAACGAGCAAAGTTACATCAAGCGTTAATTAAAGACAAACGTTTTAACGATAACTTGTACTTACTTCCAGCTGCACAAAATGCAGATAAAAACTCCATCAATGAACAACAAATGATCGATATTGTGGAAGAGTTGCGCGGTGATTATGACTATATTCTGATTGATTGTCCTGCAGGTATCGAACAAGGATTTAAAAACTCTATTGCTGCTGCAGATCAAGCGTTCATTGTAACAACTCCAGAGATCTCGGCTATTCGAGATGCAGATAGAATTATTGGATTGTTGGAACAAACAGAAATTTCTGATCCTAAATTGATCATCAACCGTATTCGCAAACGAATGATGCAAGATGGAGAAGTCATGGATGTAGATGAGATTACACGTCATTTGTCTATTGATTTGTTAGGGATCATATTTGATGATGATGATGTTGTCCGTTCATCCAACAATGGAGACCCTATTGTATTGAATCCGAAAAATGCGGCTTCTCAAGGATATCGGAATATTGCCCGCAGAATATTGGGTGAGACGGTACCTTTAATGTCACTGAAATCAGAAAAACCAACTTTTTGGCAAAAAATATTTGGCAAAAAGAAATAATTGTGCTATAGTACATTTAAATTAAATATCCATTAAAAAAGCATGGATGAGGAAAAGTAGAAATGGAATCTTTCAAGAGAGGTTGCGGATGGTGAAAGCAGCTAAGATGAAATTTTGAACACACACCTTTAAGCTGGCAGCTGAAAGTATAGAAGTAAGTTGACTCGGGAGTACCCGTTACAGTACTAGCGTTTAGTAGTTTTGAACGTGATGAGGCAAGTTTCTGTGAAGAACTTGCAAATAAAGGTGGAACCACGATAATGATCATCATCGTCCTTTGAATTTCGAATTTCGGAATTCAAAGGACGTTTTTTTGTTTTTAAGGACTGCAGCTTTAAAAATGAATCATTTAAAAAAAGGGAGAGAATAGGAATGTATAAAAAAATTATTACATCTTTTGTTGGCGCAATGACGTTAGTTTTAGCAGGGTGCGGTTCAAATAATACAGAGACAGATTCATATGAACGAATTGTTGAAGAGGGGAAAATTACTGTAGGATTGGATGATACGTTTGCTCCAATGGGCTTTCGAGACAGTAATGGTGAAGTTGTCGGTTTTGATATTGACTTGGCAAATGAAGTGGGAGATAGATTGGGCTTAGATGTAGAATTTCAACCCATTGATTGGGCTTTGAAAGAAACAGAATTGAATAATGGGAACATTGATGCTATTTGGAACGGCTATACGATTACAGAAGAGCGTCAAGAGCAAGTGGACTTCAGTACACCCTATCTAGAAAATAGCCAAATCGTGATCGTATTGGAAGATAGTCCCATCCAAACGATAGCTGATTTAAGTGGGAAAGTAGTTGCTGCACAACAATCGTCAAGTGCTGTGGATGCGATCAATGCGGATCCTTCAAATATAGTTGATCAATTTGCCAACCAAGAAATTGTCGTATACCCTTCAAACAATGATGTCTTTAATGATCTGGGTTCAGGCCGAAGCGATGCTATCGTAGTAGATGAAACACTTGGTCGGTACTATATGAAACAAAATGAGGATATGGCTTACCGTGTGCTGGAAGAAAACTTCGGTGAAGAAGAATATGCAGTCGGTTTCCGTAAGGTTGATGACCAATTGACGGAAGCTGTAAACGGGGCTTTAGAGGAAATGAGAGCAGACGGCACGTTTGATGAGATCTATGCCAAATGGTTTGCGGAATAAAAAAAAGCAGCTGATGATTTTTAAGTAATCATTTTAGGGGGTGTCAAAATGGAACTGAAAAAAATAAAAACGATGGGCAGTGTACTGCTGTTTCCGTTGCTTCTAATGGCTTGTGGGAATGCAAATACAACTGCTGCGGACAATGAAGAAATCTTTATAGGTGAACCAGGAGACACTTTTGTTGTAGGATTAGATGATACTTTTGTACCAATGGGATTTAGGGATAATGAAGGGCGCTTAGTTGGTTTAGATGTTGATCTCGCAAAAGAAGCCGCAGATCGCTTGGATGTAGAAATTGAATTTCAACCCATTGATTGGGCAATGAAAGAAACAGAATTGAATTCAGGGAAAATTGATGCTATCTGGAACGGATATTCTATGACTAAAGAAAGAGAAGAGAAGGTAGCTTTCAGTACTCCTTATCACAGCAGCGGACAAGTATTTGTTGTACTGGCTGACAGCTTAATTGAAAATTGGGACGATTTGGCAGGGAAGATTGTCGCCTCGCAACAGTCTTCCAGCACGGTTGACTTATTGAAAAATCATGAGACCGGCATCGTGGACACATTTGCGGACGGGGATATCGTACAATACCCTTCGTACAACGATGTCTTCAATGACTTGGAGAGTGGACGCAGTGAAGCTATTGCAGTCAGCGAAACGTATGCTCGTTATTACATGAAGCAAAAAGGGGAAGAGAAGTACCGCATTTTAGAAGAAGGTTTCGGCTATGAAGACAGTGCAGTAGGGTTGAGAAAATCGGATATAGAGTTTCGCGATAAACTGAATGCTGTACTAGCTGAGATGGAAGAAGATGGAACGTTGCAAGAAATCAAAGGCAGATGGATTGCTGAATAAATTAAGTTAAATAAAGGATGAGTGAGAAATGGATTTGATTGCAGAGATAACTCCCAGTCTGTTAGATGGACTACAGACAACCTTATTATTATTTTTTATTATCGTGATTGTGACAATTCCTTTGGGATTTTTGATTGCCTGCATTAGAGTATATGCACCTAAATGGATCTCTTGGATCATTCAAGTCTACATTTATGTGATGCGTGGAACACCGCTTCTATTGCAATTGATGGTTGTCTTTTTTGGACTGCCATTTATAGGGATCACGTTTGAACGTTTTCCAGCAGCTGTTTTTACATTTATTATTAATTATACTGCTTATTACGCTGAAATTTTTCGAGGCGGAATTCTTTCTGTTCCAAATGGTCAATTTGAAGCGATCAAAGTTTTAGGAATCGGCAGAATAAACGGCTTTAAAAAAATCATTATTCCGCAAGTAATGCGGGTAGTGCTGCCCTCTGTGGGAAATGAAGTTATCTCTCTAGTAAAAGATACTTCATTGATTTATATTTTAGGATTAGGCGAATTATTAAGAGCCGGTCAAATTGCTGCTAACACGTATGCTTCTTTGATTCCATATGCAGCAGTGGGAATCGTTTATTTAGTGGTGACGGGAATCATTACGTTGCTCTTAAATGTTATTGAGAAGAAATCAGATTACTAAAGGAGAAGGTTAAACATGGGATTGAAAGCAATGAATGTTTCAAAACAATTCAATGGTGTAAATATCATTAAAGATTTTGATTTTACAATTGATACAGGAGAAATAGTGAATCTTATAGGGAAATCTGGTACTGGGAAAACGACGTTCATGAGACTGTTGAATCAGCTGGAAAAAGCGGATAATGGGACGATTGCTATTAATGATGCCTACTTATGCCGCGAAACTGATGGAAAAGCTGATTATGTGCCAAAAAAAGAACGTATGGTGTACAACAACCAAATCGGAATGGTATTTCAGGATTATCAATTGTTTCCTAATTTGACGATCTTAGAAAATTGTATTGAAGCTCCTCTAGCTCAGAAATTATTGTCCAAAGAAGAAGCCATAAAAAAAGCAGAACTTTTGTTAAATCAAATGGCTATTTTAAATAAAAAAGATGTGTATCCTGGAACTTTATCTGGTGGACAACAACAACGGGTTGCTATCGCACGTGCCATGATGTTGAATCCGCAGATCTTGTGCTTTGACGAGCCAACATCAGCTCTTGATCGAGACACTGCTGACGGAGTTGGAAAAATGATCCAAGAAATCGCCGCAAGTGGAACGGGTATCTTAATCGTTACTCATGATACGGCTTTTGCCGATCAATACGGAACTCGTTCCGTTTCATCTGATGCCTTTATTTGATCAAACATAAAAAGAACTTGTCAATGAGAAAAAGAACTTGTCAATGAGAAAAATACGTTGACGGGTTCTTTTGTTTTTGGTATGATGTTAATGTTGTAAATGTGTAGCACCACAACTACAACCGCACGGAAATGAGTTTGTAAGTCCATTACGGCACTCACAACGGCGAGTCTAAGTCTAATAAGGAGGTGCGAATAAATGTACGCAATTATTAAAACAGGTGGTAAACAAGTAAAAGTTGAGGTTGGACAAGCAATCTACGTTGAAAAATTAAACGTTGAAGCTGGCGAAACAATCAATTTTGACGAAGTAATCTTAGTTGGTGGAGAAGACACTAAAGTGGGAACTCCATTCATCGAAGGCGCAACTGTTGAAGGAACTGTTGAAAAACATGGTAAACAAAAGAAAGTTACTACTTTCAAATACAAACCTAAAAAACACAGTCACCGTAAACAAGGTCATCGTCAACCATATACAAAAGTTGTCATCAATGCTATCAACGCATAATAAAGAGGTGATCCATATTGATTCAAGCATCTATTAAACGAAATGACAAAGGAAATATCGTTTCTTTTGAAGTGACGGGACATGCGGAGTCAGGACCCTATGGCAGCGACATCGTTTGTGCAGCTGTTTCTGCGTTAGTGATTGGGACTACAAATAGCTTGATCACCTTGACTGGAGTTGCTCCAATCATCGAGCAAAATGATGAGGTCGAAGGCGGCTACTTATATGTTGAACTGATTCAAGACTTAACAGAAGAACAGTTGAAGACAGCTCAAGTGTTGCTTGAGAGTCTGCTTATTTCCTTAAATGGAATAGCAGAAGAATACTCTAAATACATTCAATTAAAGATTAAATCATGATGGAGGTGCATTCCAAATGTTGAAAATGAATCTACAATTCTTCGCTCACAAAAAAGGGGGCGGATCTACTGCTAACGGTCGTGACTCACAATCAAAACGTTTAGGAGCTAAACGTGCTGATGGTCAAACTGTTTCAGGTGGATCAATTTTATACCGCCAACGCGGTACTAAAATTTACCCAGGAGTTAACGTAGGTATCGGCGGAGATGACACATTGTTTGCTAAAGTTGACGGCGTTGTTCGTTTCGAACGTAAAGGCCGTGACAAAAAACAAGTTTCTGTATACCCAGTAGCTCAATAATAAGATCCAAAAAAGGGAGTGGACAATCGTTCACTCCCCTATTTTTTAGTTATTTTTAGATGTTAAAGAACACCTTCTAAAAGAAAAAAGTGAATCCCCCGAAAAATTAAGTGCCTTGCCATGTCCTCAATAAGAGCAATATTGTATGGAATAAGGTATACTTATTGATGAAATCAAGAACTTTAAGTCTAATTCTATGCAATAAGTCGCTTTGTATCTTGTGTACATAGTGCAGATTAGATAAAATGATAAAGTAGTCTTGAATTCAAATGACTAATTTTTATCTTACGTAAAAGACAGGTATGAGGAAGAGAGGTTGATTTTTTTGTCTCAAAAAGACATGGAAACTCTTTTTAATCAATTAGATAGTACCGTTCAATTGTTAAGAAATGAAATTGATTTTTCATACTTGGAAGCACTGACTGAATCAGGCAGCAATCTGATTGAAAAAAATATTCCTACTGAAATGAAGAATATTTTAAATCCAGCAACAGCAGATAAATTAACAGAGATTTATCAAGGTGCAAATACAGCTGACATGGAACCTGAAGACATCCGAAAAAGTTTGCAATTAGCAATCTTAAAAGGATTGAAAGAGGACAAAGTGCAGGCGAATCATCAAATGACACCAGATGCTATCGGATTTATGTTTGTGTATTTTATCGAAAAAGTGCGAGACACTTCTTTGACGAAAATGCGGATTCTAGATCCCACTGTTGGTACAGGCAATTTGCTTTCAACAGTTTACAATGCTTTAGCGACTTCCAATGTTGAGGTAGAAGCAGAAGGAATTGAAAATGATGATTTACTCATTGACTTAGCAGCTATGGCTACAAGACTCCAAAGACAAAACGTTAAATTAACCCATCAGGATGCTATTCAGGATCTATTAGTAGACCCGGTAGACTTAGTGGTGAGTGACTTACCGATTGGCTACTATCCAGTTGACGAAAGAGCGAAATCCTATACATCGGCAGCAAAAGAAGGACATTCCTTTGCCCATCATTTGCTGATTGAACAAAGTATGAAGTATTTGAAACCAAATGTATTTGGTTTATTTCTTGTACCGAAACTATTGTTTGAAACACCAGAAGCAGCATCTTTGATGAAAGCTATTCAAAAATCAGGATATTTACAAGGTATGTTGCATTTGCCAAAAGAATTATTTGCAAATGAACAATCACAAAAATCTATTTTACTGCTTCAAAAAGATGGGGACCAAGCAGAACAAGCTAAACAAGTATTGCTTGGGAACATTCCTGATTTGAAAAATCAACAATCCATGTTAAAATTTATGCAGGAAGTGGATAGCTGGAAGAAAGAAAATTTGTAAGAGAAGAAAAGGGGAAGAAACATGTCAAAAACAATTGCAATTAATGCAGGTAGTTCAAGTTTAAAATTTACGTTGTTTGAAATGCCTGAAGAAAAAGAAATCGCTTCAGGGATCGTTGAAAGAATCGGATTGAAAGATTCAATCTTTACAACAAAATACAATGGTGAAAAATACAATATCACAGAAGACATCGACAACCATGAAATTGCTATCCAAAAAGTATTGGATAAATTAATTGAATTAAACGTTATCGCAAGCTACGATGAAATCGAAGGTGTTGGACATCGTGTAGTTGCTGGGGGAGAAGACTTTAAAGAATCTGCTCTTATCGACAACGATGTATTAGCAAAAATTGAACAATTAGCTGATTTAGCTCCTTTACACAATACTGCAAACGCAACAGGAATCAAAGCATTTAAAAAATTATTGCCAAACATCACAAGTGTAGCGGTATTTGATACTTCTTTCCACACTTCAATGCCAGCTGTAAACTACTTGTACAGCTTACCAATGGAATACTATGAAAAACATGCAGCTCGTAAATATGGAGCACATGGTACTTCTCATCAATACGTATCTGAACGTGCAGCAGATATGCTTGGACGTTCACTAGAAGACTTGAAATTGATCACTTGCCACTTAGGTAATGGTGCTTCTATTACAGCTGTTGAAGGTGGAAAATCAGTAGATACATCTATGGGATTCACTCCTTTAGCTGGTGTAACAATGGGAACTCGTACAGGTGATATCGATGCTTCTATTATTCCATACTTGATGGAAAAAGAAGGTATTACTGATATTAACGAAATGATCAATATCTTTAACAAAAAATCTGGATTACTTGGTTTATCAGGTGTATCAAGCGACATGCGTGATGTGGAAGATGCTGCTGAAGCAGGAGACGACAGAGCGCAATTAGCTTTAGACATTTTCTATAACCGAGTTCAAAAATACATTGGCCAATACGTAGCATTGATGAATGGAGTAGACGCAATCATCTTTACGGCTGGTATCGGTGAAAACTCAGTTGAAACTCGTAAAATCCTTATCGATGGTATCAACTGGTTTGGTGCTGAAATCGACGACGAAAGAAACAACGTTCGTGGCGAAGAACGCATTATCTCAACAGACGACTCAAAAGTTAAAGTCTTGTTGATTCCAACAGACGAAGAAGTCATGATCGCCCGTGACGTAGAACGACTAAAAAAATAAGACCATAGAAAGTCTGCCTTGCGCAACGCGTCTAAGAGCTCGAGCTCATCGAGCATTCTAAAAGCACCTCACTATGAAGAAAATTCATAGTGAGGTGCTTTTTTCGCACTGTAAGGCATCTAGCTAATAATACGAATGAAAAAATAACCAGAACTGTAAGGTAGAGCCTCTCTAGCTTACAATTCACCAGAAAAAAACGAGTGATAATACGAGTTAAAGCCTGTTTACCTCACAATAGACTAATAAATACGAATAATAATATAAGCTATACATTGTCTACTTCACAATCCATCAGAGAAAAAGAGCAATAATATGAGCTAAAGTCCGCCTACTGCACAATCCACCAAGAAAAAAGAACAATAATATGAGCTATAACCAGTCTACTGCACAATTCACCCAAAAATACAAGCAGTAACATGAGCTATAACTATTCTACCTCATAATCCACCCAAAAATACGGCCAGTAATAGGGACTATAACTCCTACAGCTCAAAGCTCAATCAAACAAAAGAGAACAGACCATTAATTAACCAACTTTTACGCAATAAATCGAACCACAAAAAAGTAGAGACAGGAACAATATCCTGCCTCCATCAAAAATATTTTTTTCAACTAGTCTGTCGCTTGATTTTCTAAATCGGTACGTACTACTAAGACATCACAGGCAGCATTGCGGATAACGTATTCTGAAACGGATCCAATGAAGATTCGTTCCACAGCACTTAAACCAGTGGCTCCTAACATAATCAAATGAACATTGTGTTCTTCAGGGATTTGTTTAGAGATCAATACTTTTGGAGAACCGTATTCAATAACATAACTGACGTCTTTAACACGGTGGTTTTTAGCGTATCTTACATATTCTTCCAATGTTGTTTTTGCTTGTTGACTCGCTTTGTCCGCCATGGAACCATCGAAAGTAGAAATACTTTGGAAAGCCTTTGTATCAATGACATTTGCGATCAGTAAAGCAGCATTGTTTCGAACGGCAACTTGAACCGCTTTTTTGAATGCTAACTCAGCTTCTTTGGAACCATCGATAGCCACTAAAATTCGATTGTATTGTTGTAACATATAAACCACTCCATTCTATATCAATTGAAAGCAATGAAACTACGCTTTGTTCATCTATAGTATAACGTTTATTTTTTCATTTTCATAATGAAACGATAAAAAGAGCAGCGTTTTCAAAAAAACGAAAAAGAGGAAGGTTAGTTTACTGGCGCTATTAT
Source organism: Desemzia sp. FAM 23988 (assembly GCF_045528365.1). Taxonomy (NCBI): domain Bacteria; kingdom Bacillati; phylum Bacillota; class Bacilli; order Lactobacillales; family Carnobacteriaceae; genus Desemzia; species Desemzia sp. FAM 23988. The sequence goes on along the minus strand of NZ_JBGQQS010000001.1, from coordinate 196,231 downwards.
TCTATCCTACCAATCTAGATTACATACTTTTGTTCAAATAAACTAAGAAGGCCAATATGAGTACCATAACGATTCCTAAGAAAATAAAAGCCAGAGGTATAGTATAAAAGAAAGTGAGAAAGAGAGAGAAGAGACCGCATAATAAAAATCCGACTCCGAACCCCATAAAAATCGGTTTTGTTCGTTCACTAGCATCGCTGCTTTTATAGTAAAGAAACACCTGTGCTTTCATCGTTAAGAAGAAATAAGCTGTATACAATAAAAGCAACGCGAAAATGGCAAATAAAATGGATAAAATCATATTCATTCCTCCTAAAAGACTAAATTCTTTTCTTAATTCATTATACACCACGCAAAAAGCCATTCCAAAAAGGAATGGCTTTAAAGTCGAAACTTTATGTAAAAATTCCGATGGTACCGTTTATACGTCCAATTAGTATTGAACCCGCACGTTAGCAGGTGGGCTCCACTGTCAAGCATCTAACTACCAAGTGAAAAGGCATGTTATCCGTTTGATTCAGTTTGGATCCCAAAGTATTCGTAAAAAATGTTCGGTCAACACATGTCAGGACATCGCGCATACCTCAGAATTCTTATCCTTATATTAGCACGGAGGGTATTTCCTGTCAACTAGATACGCTCAAGCTAAGGACAAAAAACGTGAAGAAACAATGGAGGCAGCGCTTACGGCTGGTTTTTAGTCCTTTGGTTGATAGAGTCGTATTGCTGAGCTAATGTGTCTTCATATTTACCAGTATGGTTAGGTTCAAAGTAGCGTGCTTTTTTTAATTTGTCCGGCAAATATTGTTGATCTACCCAAGCACCAGGATAACTGTGCGGATATTTGTAATCGACGCCGCGGCCTAATTTGCTGGCTCCGCTGTAATGAGAATCTTTCAAATGATCTGGGACATCACCGCTGTTTCCGTTTCGAATGTCGCTTATTGCTGCGTCAATCGCTGAGATACTGGAATTGGACTTCGGTGATAAACATAAATCAATGACCGTATTGGCTAATGGAATTCTTGCCTCAGGAAAACCAATGCGCTCTGCAGCTTGGACGGCAGTAACAGTACGTGAACAGGCTCCGGGATTGGCTAAACCAATGTCTTCATACGCAATAACCATTAATCTTCTGGAAATGATCGGCAAGTCACCTGCTTCAATCAATCTGCCTAAATAATGAAGTGCAGCGTTCACGTCGCTGCCTCGAACCGATTTTTGTAAAGCTGAAATGACATCGTAATGCGCATCGCCATCTTTATCATGAGTCAACGCTTTCCTTTGAACACATTCTTCCGCAATGTTGAGCGAAATATGAATCGTTCCGTTTTCATCCGGTTTGGTCGATTTAATGGCCAGTTCCAAGCTGTTTAGAGCACTTCTCAAGTCTCCATTAGTGGCCCGAGCAAAATGCAGCAAGGCTGTTTCACTGACTTCTGATGAGTAGCTACCCAAACCACTTTCGGTGTCTTGTAAAGCTCGTTCCATGGCTAATTGAATATCTTCAATAGAAAGAGGTTTCAATTCAAATATTTGTGCCCGGCTTCTTAAGGCGGGGTTAATGGTAATATAGGGATTTTCAGTAGTAGCACCAATCAAAATGATGCGTCCATTTTCCAAATGGGGCAGCAAAAAGTCTTGCTTTGGTTTATCCAGACGATGGACCTCATCCAGCATCAAGATAACGGAACCACTCATTTTGGCCTCTTCTGCAATAATCTGCAAATCTTTTTTAGAATCGGTTGCGGCATTCAACATCCGAAAAGCATATTGGGTAGACCCTGCAATCGCACTGGCAATACTGGTTTTTCCTATTCCTGGAGGACCGTATAAGATCATGGAAGACAGCATTTTAGCGTCTACCATCCGGCGAATGATTTTTCCTTCACCTACTAAATGACTTTGTCCGACGACTTCATCAATATTTGTAGGACGCATTCGAAAAGCTAATGGTTTACTCGTCAATTTTGAATCACTCCTCCTAGAAAAACTTTCTTTTAGTATAGCATTTTTAGCCATTTGTTTCCATCCGAAACGAACATTAGTTCGCTAAATAGTGGATGTTGTCCTTAGAAAATTAAATAGGTTCGCTTTTTTTAGCCAATTTTGCGATAATAGTTTTGACAAAAGAAACTTCTGATTTACAATAGATGAGAAAAAGAAGTTGGCAGGAAGGTAGTGTCAGATAATCGTTATGAAAACAGTAAAACAATTAATCAAAGAAAATAAGATTGAACCGATATGGAGCGAATCCATCATCGGAATTGAAAAAGAAGGTTTGAGAGTTAACCCAGATGGCAGCTTAGCGACTACTGATCATCCCGAAACACTTGGCAGCAGAAGCCATCACCCTTATATTCAAACGGATTTTAGTGAAGTACAATTGGAATTGATTACGCCTCCTCTAAAAAGCAGCAAGAGTATGCAACGGTGGTTGGCAGCTTTGCATGATGTTACGTATCATTCTATGAAAGAAGAAGAACTGATTTGGCCACTGAGCATGCCTGGTACATTGCCGGAAGAAAAACAAATTCCGATCGCTAAATTAGAAAATCAGGCTGATGTAGCTTATCGAGAATATTTAGCTGGTATCTACGGCAAGAAAAAGCAAATGCAAAGCGGAATACACGTCAATTTTGAGTTTGATCAATCGTTTATCGATTCACTGTATCAAAAGCAAACAGAAATCATAAATAAAGAGGCGTTTAAATCAGCCGTTTATATGAAATTGTCTCGGAACTTTTTACGTTACCGCTGGGTATTGAGCTATTTATTTGGTGCTTCTCCAACGGTTTGCAATGACTTTTACTCTGATAGTGAGTCAGTGCCGAAGGATTTTGTGCGCAGCTTGCGCAATAGTCAATTAGGGTATGTGAACAGCAAAAATGTTGTAGTATCCTATGAAACTTTAAATGCTTATGTGGACAGCATTGAAAAATTAGTAGAATCAGGCGATTTATCGGAAGAAAGAGAGTTCTATGCTTCGATTCGCTTGAGAGGAACAAAACAAGTACATGGGTTATTGGATAAAGGAATCTCGTATGTAGAGTTGCGCAATTTTGATTTGAATCCTTTTGATGCATTCAGTATCAACAAGCAGACACTGAACTTTGTAAAATTGTTTTGTTTCGCCTTGATTTGGATGGACGAAGAAAGTACTGCAGTCAATTCCAAAACCGGAGATGACAAAAATCATTTGACCGCTTTAGAACATCCTAAAAAAGAATCGCAGTTTAAAGCTGAAGGACTGGCTTTACTGGAAGAGATGCGGGACATGATAGAGTCCACTAATCAACATGAAAAAGCTTTGGAACTCGTGTCATGGGCGGAAGATGTATTTGAGCATCCAGAAAAAACAGTAGCTGCTCAAATTGTAGACGGTATTCAAGCAGCTGGCGATTATGTCTCCTTTGGTATGGAATTAGCGAAGCAATACAAACAAGATGCTATGGAGAAACCTTATCAATTACGTGGGTTTACATCGCTTGAGATGTCGACTCAATTGTTGATCCATGACGCGATCCAATTGGGAATCAAAGTAAAAGTGATTGATGAGTACGATCAATTTGTCAAATTGACCTATAAAGGTCATGTGGAGTATGTTAAAAACGGCAATATGACAGCTAAAGATACGTATATTTCTTCTTTGATCATGGCTAATAAGACGGTGACGAAAAAAATACTTGCTGAAAATGGTTTTCATATTCCAGCGGGAGGAGAATATCAAACAGTTGAAAAAGCTCAACAGGCATTCTGGCGTTATGAAAACCGACCGATCGTCATAAAACCTAAATCAACCAATTATGGGGTAGGAATCTCTATTTTTAAACAAGGTCCTACAAAAGAAGACTTCAACCAAGCTGTAACGATCGCTTTTAAAGAAGATGAATCGATTCTTGTAGAAGAGTACATTCCAGGAACGGAATACCGGTTGTTTGTCGTCAACAACAAAGTACCTGCTGTCTTATTGCGGACACCAGCCAACGTTGTAGGGGATGGAACATCATCAGTTAAAGCTTTAGTTGAACAGAAGAACCAAGATCCCTTACGCGGAACAAATCACCGAGCACCATTGGAAATCATCCAATTGGGTGAAATCGAGCAACTGATGTTGAAAGAACAAGGGTATTCTGTGGAGAGTGTTCCCGAAAAAGGAGAAACCGTTTATTTAAGAGAAAACTCCAATATCAGTACGGGTGGAGACTCCATCGATGTGACGGATGAAATGGACGAAAGCTACAAAGAAATCGCAGTCCAAATGGCACGAGCGATCGAAGCTAACGTAACAGGAATCGATTTGATCATCCCGGATCTAACCAAAGCTAGTACGCCTGAATCACCTGGATACACAGTGATTGAAGCCAATTTTAATCCCGCTATGCATATGCACGCCTATGTATACAAAGGAAAAAATCGTCGTTTGACCAAAGAGATTTTGACAATGCTGTTTCCTGAACTCTAAACAATTGAGAAAAGGAGTGAGGCTGTGAATGTAAAAAAGATGCTCGCTATATGGTGGCCATTTTTACTGCTGTTGATTATTGAAACACTGTTGATGTTTACCACGATTGATTTACCACCTTACTTTTTTAGTCTGACTGTCTTATCTTTTTTTGTTTTTGCAGGACTTCAAATCATTCTTCATGAAGCAGGACACTTCCTTTGTGGGTGGGCTACAGGATACCGGTTTTTATCTTACCGGATCTTCAGTTTTGTAGTTCTGAAAGAAAAAGGGAAACTGGTTTTTAAACGACAAACTGTTAATGAAGCTGTTGCTCAATGCTTGATGGTTCCAGATAAAGAATGGAATCCGACCCGCTATCCGTATAAATTGTACCTAAGCGGAGGTGTACTCTTCAATGCGATCTGTTCATTGAGCGCCCTTTTTCTCTTAACCAGTGATTTTATTCCAGCTATCTTTCCTCTATTATTTAGCGGAATCGGTTTATTTCTGACTTTATCAAATGGTCTTCCAAAAAGGATGAATGATGGAGCGATCTTAAAGAAATGCCGCAAGAATCCAGCTTACCGTCAAATGATGTATCATCAATTACGCACGGTGTACTATTTAACGGAAAGCCGGACGTTAACCAGTTTGCCGCCGGAATCATTTGAACTGTTTGATGAGGTGGAGCTAAGCGATCCTTTTTCGCTGTATGTGATGCGCTTGGAGTATTACAAATATTTGGAACAGTTCCAATTTGACAAAGCAGCTGTGTTGGTAGAGAAGCAGTGGAATATTAAAGATAAATTGGTTCCGCTAGATAGAATGATGGTTCAAGCAGAAAAGTTGTTTTGTTTAAGCCTGCACCGACAGTCAGCCGAAGAAGCGACAAAAATGTACCACCAAACGGATGTGCAGCTGATGCAAAAATACGAACAGATCACATTTAAACGCATTTTTGCGACCTATTTTCTTTATGTAGAAAATGATCCTGTTAAAGCTCTGATATGGACTAAAGCAGGGTGGAGTTTAGGAAATAGCAATACTTTTGACAACGGCTTGCAAGTGGAAATCAATCTCTTAGAGTGGCTGCGCCAACATGCTCAACTGAAATTAGAGCAACAACCAGCAAACGAAGTACGTCAAGAAGGTGCTGTAAATCTTCGTGATGAAGTTGTTCGATGAAGTAATTAGTGGTACAATTTGGTGACAAATAATAAGTGAATGAGAGGATAACATGGAAAAAATTTATTTAGATCATGCAGCAACCAGCCCAGTTCATCCTGAAGTAGCTGAAGTAACTTACGAAATGATGAAAGCCCATTTTGGTAATGCTTCAAGCATTCATGGATTCGGACGTGACAGCAGAAGAATATTAGATCAATCCAGAATCGTTTTTGCCCAAAGTATCGGAGCAAAACCGAATGAAATCATTGTTACGAGTGGCGGAACAGAAAGCGACAATACAGCGATCATGGAAACAGCTCTATCCAGGAAAGAAGAGGGCATGCATTTGATTACGACAGCGATCGAGCACCATGCTGTTTTAAAACCAATGGAGCATTTGGAATCGTTGGGATTTGAAGTCACGTATTTACCTGTAGATGAAACTGGTCGCGTGAACCCTGAAGATGTGAGAGCTGCTTTACGCCCGGATACGATTTTAGTATCGATCATGTATGGCAATAATGAGGTCGGTACCTTGATGGACATTGCAGCGATTGGGAATATTATCCACGAAAGCGAAACGAAGGCTTATTTTCACGCGGATGCCGTTCAAGCCTATGGATCCGAAGATATTGATGTGAAACGCGATCACATCGATCTATTGTCGGTCTCAGCGCATAAAATCAATGGACCCAAAGGAATCGGCTTCTTATACATCAGCAGCAGTATCCATTTGCCTAGTTTTATGCTGGGCGGCGAACAAGAACAAAAACGTCGGGCCGGAACCGAAAATATTCCAGGTATTGCCGGGTTTAAAAAAGCTGTTGAAATTATGCTGGCAGAAAGAGAAGAACGCAAACTGCATCATCAAGAATTGCGGTCCTATTTGATGCAACAGTTGGACGAGAGCGGTATCGATTATGACTTGAATGGTTCTGATAAACACCATTTGGCACACGTTATCAATGTATGGGTCAAAGGAGTTTGTTCGGAGCAGTTATTGATGAGTTTGGATTTAGTCGGCATTGCTTTATCTGCAGGTTCAGCTTGTACAGCCGGAAATATCGATCCTAGCCATGTATTAGGAGCGATGTACGGTGAAGAAAGCCCACGAATCAGTGAATCGATCCGCATCAGTTTTGGGTTAGGAACGACAAAAGAACAATTGGATATTCTTATGGAAGAACTGACCAAAAGTGTTGCCCGACTAAAAAAATAGCTTAATTCGTGTACTAGAATATGCTATAGTTAAGGTGAAAAGGCTTTATCCTTAAAAGCTTTAACACGACAACAAAGGTGGTAGTCAAATGGCATTTTTAGCAAAAGATAAATTAGACGGCTCAACGGATATGTATCGTATGAGCGAAAGCGTAAAAAAATACACTTTACGAGATAACGGTTTTGAACAATCGAAGAACGGCCATTTTCAATTTAGTCGGGATTTAGAAATAGGTTCAGCAAAAAGTCCTAAATTAAAAATGACAGTTGCCAGCGACCTAAAGACGTTCAAAATGTCTGTCGTAACCGCAAATGGGTTGCGTTCGGTGAACTTATACAAAGGGGATGCCTTTAAAGAAGCACAAGACCGTGCAGGATATGTTTTGGCTGGATTTGTAGAGAGTGGTATTTTAGAAAAAGTGTAGTCTTTAGGTTCTTCATCTTCTAATGTTGGTAAAGAAATTTCCTCCGGCTTAAGGGGTTGCTTATGGAAAGCCATGGGAAAGCCTTGAGCCGAAAACCGCGTCTCAAGGCTTGCAAGCGTTACCGAAGCCGTTGGAGCGCTAGCGACGTACGGATATGGTATGCGTAGCGTAGCGGAGAACAAACCCCGAGTAAAAGCTGAAACTTTAACTCGGGATTAATTCCCATTGCATCCTTATTCATGGCTATAAGCAACCCCATATTCCTCCATAAATTTCTAGAAAATGAGTTTCTAATAGGTTTAGAGTTGAAAAAAATTGTATTTTCTACTTACCAACATCAAATATTGTAGAACCAGTCTTTAAAGCGCCTAGAGCACACCGATGAGATTCGGCAGTGTCCTAGGTGCTTTTTTTAGATAATAGAAAGGTTATTCGGCCATTTTACTTTTGTAGAACATATCCCAATAAATTTTGCCCAATCCAATGTTTCTGCGGGTGATCATTGCACATCTTTTCAAATCATTGTCTTGAAGATCGGACAGGTCATAATGATTGAGGTGTTTTCTTAGATGTGTGATGAAGGGACCATGTACATTTTCCGAGTTCACTAAGAGGAACAAAGAAGAAAGCGTTAAGCGGGCATAGTAATCTTTCAATATCCGAATGTCAATGGAAGGATCTTGCACCAACAGATCAATGGCTTTCTCGATTGCTGTGAGTCCGGTTAATTTTCGTTTATTTTGAAGTACGCTGATAGACAAATGACGGCTAAGGTAGTAGTGGTAATGGGGAGGCGGGCTGTATACAATAGAGCTGCTCTTAAAAAAGCATTGCATAGCTACTAATAAATCTTCGTAATGGTCAATCTCTTCATCAAAACGAATTTCAGGAGCAGAATGAAACAGCTCCAATTTATAAAGTTTGTTGCACAAGAAACCTTCAGTCCTTGTTTGAGCTAGACAAAGCTGAATAGCTTCATTTTTGGACATCAGTCTTGTTTCGTCTGGTCCAGGAATCAGATACAATTCTGAAAGAGTGTTTTCAAAATACCTGCAGGTGACCATATCTCCATTAAAGGATTGGTTGGCCATCATCAGTTCTTCTAACATATCTGCGCCCAACCAATCCATCGCATTGACAAAACAAACGTATTCACCTCTAGCATGTACAAGACCGATATTTTTAGCCACTGAACGACTACTGTACTCTATGTGTATGACTTCAAAGCGAGCATCATTTTTAGCGAATCGGTCGCAAATTTCACCGCTTTTATCAATAGACCCATTATCAATCAAAATAATCTGTAATTTACGATAGGTCTGACTTTTGATGCTATGCAGGCTTTTAGAGAGTGTTTTTTCAACATTTTGGATTGGAACAATAACGGATATCATGGTATTCCCTCCTTATCACTAACCGTTTGAGAGACTAATTATGGGCGATTGAAAATGGAGTGAAATCATTTAAATAAGGTGTAAGCCTTTACACCTTAAGTTTACGCCTATCTTGTTCTTTGTCAATGATTCATTATTGAGACGGGTGTCATACGCATGAAAAGTATTTTCTCCTAAGAATTAAGGTCTTCTTTTTAAAACGCTCTCTTAATAAGTAAAGGCGGCTCTATGGGGTGAAATTTCCTCCGGAATGGACGGGTTTGCTTGTGGAAAGCCATGGGACCGTCTGGAGCCTGTAGTCTCCAGACTTTCAAGCTTCAAACGGAATCGTAAGCGCTGAAGCGCCAACGCTCCGTAATTCACATTTCATCCTTTACATGGCTACAAGAAACCCCTATTCCTCTAGAAATATCACGGGTATCAAACGAGTCACAGCTTAAAAAGCGTGTCTAAATATTTCGGGAAGTTCAAAGAAAGCAGGTCTTTCTCATAATGAAGACCGAAGTCTTCCACTTCACTCAACAGATGGAAAATCTCGTTCATGTCGCTCGGCTCCGCATTTTTCTTTTAGCAGACCAGAGACGAGAAGATTCGTAATCTTATTTTTTATTTAATTTTTTTCATGCGTGTGACGTGATTGAGACGGACACCCATACTTTTTAACAAAAAGCCATTTTTTGATCGGCAAACCTTGCATTCCTATTAATAGTTAGTATAATAGGTAAGACTGGAAAAATACGACCTTCAAATCGTTAAGATTTTCAGAATCTATTTGAAATGATGGTGATAAAATGACAGACAACAGTAAAATCCGTGTTGTTGTAGGAATGAGTGGCGGCGTTGATTCGTCAGTAACAGCTCATGTCTTAAAAGAGCAAGGATACGACGTTGTAGGTATTTTTATGAAAAACTGGGACGATACGGATGAATTCGGTATGTGTACCGCAACGGATGATTACAATGATGTCGCTCTTGTAGCAAATCAAATCGGGATTCCGTACTATTCGATCAACTTCGAAAAACAATATTGGGATAAAGTCTTTACGTATTTCTTAGAAGAATACAAAAAAGGCCGTACACCTAACCCTGATGTAATGTGTAACAAAGAAGTCAAATTCAAAGCTTTCTTAGACTACGCGATGGATTTAGGGGCAGATTATGTAGCTACTGGACATTACGCACGAGTAGAACGTGATGAAAATGGTGTAACACATATGTTGCGTGGGGTAGACAACAATAAAGACCAAACGTACTTCTTAAATCAATTGTCACAAGAACAATTGTCTAAAGTTATGTTCCCATTAGGCGGCATGGAAAAACCAGAAGTACGCCGCATTGCTGAAGAAGCAGGCTTAGCAACCGCTAAGAAAAAAGACTCTACTGGAGTTTGCTTTATCGGAGAGCGCGACTTCAAGAAATTCTTGATGGAATACCTGCCAGCTCAACCAGGTAACATGGTGACTCCTGAAGGGGAAATCAAAGGCCAACACGATGGATTGATGTATTACACGATCGGACAACGTCAAGGTTTAGGAATTGGCGGCGGCGGTAAAACAAATGATCCATGGTTCGTAATCGGAAAAGATCTTGAAACCAACACTCTTTATGTTGGTCAAGGCTACCACCACGAATGGTTGTACGCAACTCATTTAGAAGCGTCAGATATCCACTTTACTTCTAAGGAAGCAAAACCGGCTACGTTTAAATGTACCGCTAAATTTCGTTACCGCCAAGCAGATACAGGCGTAACTGTTCATATGAACAGCGATGGAACGAGCGCTACAGTTGAATTTGACGAACCCGTGCGAGCGATCACACCAGGACAATCGGTTGTCTTCTACGATGGCGACGAATGTTTAGGCGGCGGAACAATCGACAAGGCATATAGCAATGTGAAAGAATTGCATTACGTGTAAACAAAAAAAGATTGGAACAGACTTGTTTCAATCCTTTTTTGTGCGTTAGTTTGTCAAATTAAGTGTAATACGTTTTCCATAAATACCTCATGCAGTGTTTTTATTTGAAACATTTCCTTAGTCGAGTGTTGATTCATGCTAACATGAAGTCAAACTTCTCGGGGGTAACCCTGTTAAAATTAGTTCCTTTAGTGAATCAATTCTCGAAACGGGAGCAAATGAAGCCACGAGTTACTGTTTTTTTAAATTCAGTAGAAAATCCATTTATTATTAAAGGGAGTAAGAAAATCACTTAGTTTTGTGGAGGAGAACATTGGATCAGAGTTAGCAAAAGGCAGCGAAATCATTACAGAACAGGAAGTAGAACGGTTAAACAGTTTTTCGTAAGGAATGAAACAGCGTTTAAAAATCGGAATGGCTAGTTAGAGTAGATTGAGAAAGCTGTACTTTTTTCACAGAAATGTGTTTTAAAAGGAAATAAAGCTTGATTCTTAATTTAAACGTGGTAAAATTGATTTTGCATTTATTTTGTGAAATTATCTAGGAGGATTTTTATAATGACAGATGGAAAAACTAAAGTTAGTACAGCTTCACTAAAAGTATTAGCAGGATGGGGAATAGACACAATTTATGGTATTCCTTCAGGAACTCTAGCTCCTTTAATGGAAGCTTTAGGAGAACAAGACGAGACAGACATTAAATTCCTACAAGTAAAACATGAAGAAGTTGGAGCCATGGCAGCTGTAATGCAATGGAAATTCGGAGGCAAATTGGGTGTTTGTGTTGGATCAGGTGGTCCTGGTGCTTCTCACTTAATCAATGGTCTTTACGATGCAGCAATGGATAACACACCAGTTTTAGCTATCTTAGGATCTCGTCCACAACGTGAATTAAACATGGACGCATTCCAAGAATTAAACCAAAACCCAATGTTCGATCACATCGCAGTATACAACCGTCGTGTTGCTTACGCTGAACAATTACCAAAATTGATCGACGATGCAATCCGTACTGCTATCTCTAAACGTGGAGTAGCTGTATTAGAAGTACCTGGCGACTTCGGTTACCATGAAATTGCTAATGACGCATTCTACTCTTCAGGTCACAGCTACCGTGATTACGTTTCTTCTGCAATCAACGAAGCAGATATCGATGCAGCTGTTGAAGTATTAAACAACGCTAAACGTCCTGTAATCTATGCAGGTATCGGAACTATGGGACATGGTCCAGCAGTTCAAGAATTATCTCGTAAACTTAAAGCTCCAGTTATCACAACTGGTAAAAACTTTGAAACTTTCGACTATGACTTTGAAGGATTAACTGGTTCAACATACCGTGTTGGTTGGAAACCAGCTAACGAAACTGTTAGAGAAGCAGATACAGTTCTTTTCGTTGGTTCAAACTTCCCGTTTGCTGAAGTAGAAAATACTTTCGGAAGCGTTGAAAAATTCATCCAAATCGACAACAATCCAACAATGCTTGGTAAACGTCATAACGCAGATGTTGCTATTCTTGGTGATGCTGGTGAAGCAGTTCATTCATTACTAGAAAAAGTAGCACCTGTTGAAGAATCAGCTTGGTGGAATGCTAACTTGAAAAACGTTCAAAACTGGCGTGACTACATGACTAAGTTGGAAACAAAAGAATCTGGTGCTTTACAACTTTATCAAGTATATAACGCTATCAACAAATATGCTGACGAAGATGCAATCTACTCAATTGATGTTGGTAACTCAACTCAAACATCTATCCGTCACTTGCACATGACTCCTAAAAACATGTGGAGAACTTCTCCATTATTTGCTTCAATGGGTATCGCACTTCCAGGTGGTATTGCAGCTAATAATGTTTACCCTGGACGTCAAGTATTTAACTTAATGGGTGACGGTGCGTTCTCTATGAACTACCAAGACGTTGTTACTAACGTACGTTACGACATGCCTGCTATCAACGTAGTATTCACTAACACTGAGTATGGATTCATCAAGAACAAATATGAAGATACAAACACAAATACTTTCGGTACTGAATTTACTGATGTAGACTACGCTAAAATTGGTGAAGCTCAAGGAGCTGTTGGTTTCACAGTAAGCCGTATCGAAGACATGGATCAAGTAATGGCTGAAGCTGTTAAAGCTAACAAAGCAGGTAAAACTGTTGTAATCGATGCTAAAATTACTAAAGATCGTCCAATTCCAGTAGAAACATTGAAATTAGACCCTTCATTCTACAGTGAAGAAGAAATCAAAGCTTACAAAGAAAAATATGAAGCTGAAGAATTAGTACCATTTAGCGCATACCTAAAAGCTGAAGGTCTAGAATCTATCGCAACTAAATAATTTTTCTAAACTGCAACTGATAGTTTAATAAAAAGGCAAGTCGCTTATTTAAAGCGGCTTGTCTTTTTTTTGTTAGTTTTTTTTAAAGACGTTAGCCAACCTTAATGAAAAAAATGCTTGATTTTTCAACTTTATATAATAAGCTTAAAAGATAAAACAATTAAAAAAATATATATATCCATCGAGTGAGAAAAAACACGTGATAAATTTTACATTCTAATTCCTGTGACAATATTTGTATTTCATTACAGCTTTTTTGCCTGTAAGAAATCAAATAATCTTGTCTACTATGATGTTTAGCGACTGCTTTATTTCGCTTAAATTGAAGAATTGGATAAGATAGGAGTGAAATATCTAGAACTATCTTGTTAGAAAGTTATCGTAGTAATAAAACTTTGCTTTGAAAGGAAGGTAAAAAAATGAGTGACATCTCTAATCCAGTTATATATGAAATAGACTATAGCAAGGAAGCAGTGGGAAGTTTAGAAGTTGGAATCCTTCAAGAAGAAGGACCTAATGCAAAATACCTATTGGATTATCCTACAGTTTATATTGTTCATGATGAAAAAAAGAGCCGTAAATTTTCAGTTTATATCGGAGAAACTTCTGATATAAGGCAAAGAACCAAACAACATCTTATTGAAGATCCCAAAAAAAGAGAAGATTGGGAAGAACTCGCAAATTCAGAAGATTCAAAGATGTACATAATAGGTCATAATTATTTTAATAAATCGTTGACTCTAGACATTGAAAATAAATTAATGATGTACATGTCTAGTATCGATTCAGTTCAAACTGTGTATAATCGAAGAACGAATCAACAAAAAGAATATTATACGGCAGATAAACTAGATGAGATTTTTTCTAAGATTTGGAGAAAATTAAGAAAGAAGAATAAAACCCTTTTCCCTGTTGAAAAAATAATCAAAGACTCTGCTCTATTTAAAGCTTCGCCCTTTCATAAACTAAGTGATGAACAAATTCATGCTAAGGACAAGATTATCTTGAAAATTATGGAGGCGCTAACGAGAGATAAGTCAGGTGAATTGATTTTAGTAGCAGGAGAAGCAGGTTCAGGTAAAACAGTTTTAATGAGCAGTCTTTTTTACGAATTAAAACAGCTAACTCAAGAAGAGTCAGAAAATATCGTCTTGCAAAAAGCAAATAGTTATTTGCTCGTAAATCATGAGCAACAGTTGAAAGTTTATCAACAAATTGCAAACAAATTAGGAATTACTTCTAAGAAAGTCCCTAATTTAGTCAGCAAACCAACTACATTTATCAATAATCATACTCCAGAAGAAAAAGTAGATGTTGTTATTGTAGATGAGGCTCATTTGTTATGGACACAAGGGAAGCAATCTTATAGAGGAAAGAATCAGCTATATGATTTAATGGAGAGAGCAAGAGTGGTGGTAGCGGTTTTTGACATCAATCAAGTTCTTTCCACTGAACAATATTGGGAAGAAGAGGAACTACTTGCTTTGGAACATGAGGCGAATTTAAAAGGGAATTATATCCGTTTAGAAAATCAGATGAGGATTAATGCGAGTCAGAGCACTGTTGATTGGATAAGATCAATGACTGACGATAAAGATATCAAACCCATTCTTCAGGATGCTAAAGGATATGAGTTGAAAATTTTTAAATCTCCAGAAGAAATGCATCAAGCTATTAAAGAAAAAGCAAAAAATGAGAATTCAGGTATTTCCCGAATTACTGCAACATTTGATTGGGAATACGTTGATAAAAGAAAACCAGAAAAGGATGATTATTGGAGAGTTAAGATAGGGAATTGGTCTCTACCTTGGAATCTGCAACTGCCTCAAACGAAAGAGCAAAAGAGACAAAATAGAAGCCTTTCTTGGGCAGAACAAGAACAAACTATTGATGAAGTGGGTTCTACATTTACTATTCAAGGATTTGACCTGAACTATGCAGGTGTGATTATCGGTCCTTCTGTAAAATATAGAAATGGAGAAATTGTATTCGATAGAAGTTTCAGTCAAAATAAAAAAGCTACTCGCCAAAGAACATTAAAGAACGGAAAAAAAGAACAGTTTTCTGATATGCTGTTAAAAAACGAATTAAATGTGCTTTTAACAAGAGGGGTAAATGGTTTATATATTTACGCGGTAGATGAGGAACTTCAAAAAGCGCTATTAAATGCAGCAAAGGAGAAAACACATAATGAGTAAAGAAAAAAGTATTATGGAGAAAGTAAATGAATTTAGAGATGACAGAGATTGGCGTCAATTTCATAATGAAAAAGATTTAGCCATCTCTATTTCATTAGAAGCTTCAGAATTACTTGAACTATTTCAATGGAAATCAGCCGAAGAAGTAAAAGAAACAAAATTAGAACAGATTAAGGAAGAATTAGCAGATGTATTGATATATTCTCATATGTTAGCAGATAATCTCAATTTGAGTATTGAGGAAATAATAGATGAAAAACTGCAAAAAAACAATGAAAAATATCCTGTGAGTAAAAGTAAAGGGAATAATGCTAAATACACTGATTTTGAATAGCAATAGTATTCAAAAAGCCAATAAGCAGAAAGTTGCTTGTTGGCTTTTTAGTAACATGCTATTTCCCGTGACAATGTTTGTATTTCTTCCCGCTGCCGCATGGACAAGGTTCATTTCGACCAACTTTTTTTGCTTGGATAGGTTCTTGTTTTCCGACGAACTTATTTGTAAATGGAACAACATTGTTAGGAACAGAGGACAATGTATGATGATTTTTAAATAGTTCTCTTGGAGTATGGCCACGATTGGACCATTTTCGTGAATGGTTGTTTAAGTTTGAATAGAGAGAGCTAAATTCTTCTAAGTCTTTCAGACCATCAAAAAGAATGCCAAACTGGCTGTCTAGTTCATTCACTAGATTTTGCAGGCGAAAATCGAGTTTAATATATACCATAATCATATCCATGATATCTACAAGATTTTCTGCATTCAGCGTTTTAGCGAAAAACTGTTCCATTTTCTTGTATTGAGCAGTTCGTTCGTCGAATTCGTGTTTAGCAAAATATTTGATGTCGGATTTTGTTGGTTGGTAATAATCGTGGTGCGAAGACTGTGACATGAAAATAGGTACTTCATCCTCATCCATAACAGAGTTATCAAAGATGTGTTCCAGATTATCTGTAAATCTGAGTCGTTCATCAAACCAAGCCAACCCAATTAATTCAAGCAATAATTCATCGAGTTCGAATGGGTATTGTTTGTTGTGTTGACACCACACTTGTAAGAAAAATTCTGTTTCAAAAACACCGTATAGGTTCATAAACGCCTCTGCATACTCACGGAGCAGATTGTTCTTTTTATTTACTTCTCTAAAATCAGGATCATCAATAAAACTTTGCACCATTTCTTTGGTCTCATTTGGCAGTACTAAGGTGTAAGTATCCTTGTAATAAAATAAAAAGACCCAGCGAAAATAAATTAAATCAAATAGGTCTGGATTTTTACGAGAGAAGGGAATAAAATCAATTTTTTTTGGACCATTCATCAGTTGTTTTAAGAGTTGAATATTTTCTTTTGGTTGAAAAGATAACCGATGCTGGCTTTTCAAAGATAGCTCTTCAAAGAAATCTTCGGCAATAACAGTTTTTGTTTTACTGCGGCGCACTTTATAACGAAGGTCGGTGGCTATTGCAACCATATCTTCTTTTGAATAAGTTGTTAGGCATTCCGTAAACGAAAAGACTGGTTTATGCAAAACAAGGACATGATCATATAGTTCGCTAATTATTTCTGTAGTTAGTTTTTCTGACATGAGGTATGTCTCCTTTAAAAAAAGAGTTTGTTCTTTTTGATAATTTAAAAACAACTTAAAAATTATTTCCCTGCACAAAGAATTGTGCTTCTTCGTGATGGTATTTGATTAAGGAATAGTTGAATGGACGACCGTTGCTTAAATAATAAATGCTTTCGATATTTAACGAGGGATCGTGAGTTTCCAATTCTAAATATCCAGCTTCTTCTTGATTTAATTTGCCAATCCGCATAAATAAATCTGAAAAACGGATATTTATTTTTAAATCTTCTGTTAAATAGTTGAAAACAGACTGGCTGGCAATTTCTTCATTCAAATAAGGTACTACCGTTTTGAGGTAATAGGATTCTTCCACACAAAATGGGCGAGATTCAATGTAGCGGACGCGTTTAATATAATAAATGATTTCTTGATCTGTAAGTTCCAGTATGTCTGCGACATTCGAAGGTGCTTCTATTTCCTTTAATTCAATGACCTTAGAAGACAAATTGAATTCTCTAAAAATGCTATGAAACCCTTGTACATCCGTTAAATTAACAAATCCTTTTCGGTGACGTCCGCGGACATATGTACCGCTGCCTCGTACTTGGTAAATCACGCCATTTGTCTCTAGAACTTCTAAGGCTTTAATAATCGTGTTTTTACCAACTTTATATGTACCTTCTAATTCTGTGAGAGTTGGTAATTTATACCCACGAGTTAAATTATTCTCTTGAATATAGGTATTGATTTTATTGGCAACTTCATGGTATTTGTTCATCACTTTTGCCCCTTTACAGAAAATTATAACATATTTTGAATTGTAAGGGCATTGACAAATCGTATGGGTATAATCTATGCTGTAATCACAGTAAATAAATTGTACCCATACACTTTTTAAGTGTGAAGGAATAAGAACATGAAAAATAAAAATCTTTCCAGCGATTATTGTAACAAACACTGATAGATACGCTAAGTTGTTAGTCTCTCATTCAAAAGAAGTAAAAGATTCGATAGTAATTATCAAAAAATAGGAGGATATATATGTCTAAATTTCCAAAAGATTTCTTATGGGGCGGAGCGTTAGCAGCTCACCAATTCGAAGGTGGCTGGGATCAAGGTGGTAAAGGGCCAAGTGTCGCTGATGTGATGACAGCTGGTGCAGCTGGTAAACCGCGTGAAATCACGAAAACGGTTGAAGAAGGTAAATTTTATCCGAATCACGAAGCCATTGATTTTTACAATCGTTATAAAGAAGATGTGGCGTTGTTTGCTGAAATGGGATTGAACAGTTTACGCACATCTATCAACTGGACGCGTATTTTCCCGAAAGGCGACGAAGCTGAGCCAAATGAAGCTGGACTTCAATTTTACGATGATTTATTTGATGAATTATTGAAAAATGGTATCGAACCGGTCATTACGTTGACTCACTTTGAAATGCCGCTGCACTTAGCACAAACATATGGTGGATTTAGAAACCGTAAAGTAGTCGATTTCTTTGTTAAATTTGCCGAAGTAGTTTTTGAGCGTTACAAAGACAAAGTGAAATACTGGATGACATTTAATGAAATCAACAATATGATGGATTACACAAACCCGATTTTCTTATGGACAAATGTAGGGGTTCAAGTTGAAGAAGGCGAAAACGCTAAAGAAGTGATGTATACTTCAGCGCACCATGTGTTGTTGGCAAGTGCTCTATCAGTGAAAATCGGTCACGAAATCAATCCTGATTTCCAAATTGGGGCAATGGTGTCTCATGTACCGATCTATCCATTAACTGCTCATCCAGAAGATGCTATGTTGGCTGAAGAATCAATGCATTTGCGTTATTTCTTCCCGGATGTACAAGTACGCGGGTATTATCCAAACTATACGCTGAAGGAATTTGATCGTGAAGGCTTGAATATACCTATTCAAGAAGGTGACGATGAAATATTAGCACAAGGTAAAGTGGACTATCTAGGGTTCAGCTATTACATGTCTAATGTGGTGGATCATAAAGATGAAAATAACGATGATGAGGCTGCTAACGTGCATGGTAAGATTCCTTATCAAGTAGACAACCCATATCTAAAAGCTAGTGACTGGGGTTGGACGATTGATCCGGTAGGTCTGCGTTATACATTGAATCGTTTCTGGGATCGTTATCAAATTCCGCTATTTATTGTAGAAAACGGGTTTGGTGCGATTGATATTGTCGAAGAAGACGGCAGCATCCATGATGAAGCTCGTATCTCTTACTTGCGTGAACACATCAAACAAATGGGCATCGCGATAGACCATGATGGTGTTGAATTGATGGGGTATACACCTTGGGGCATCATTGACATCGTTTCTTTCACAACTGGAGAAATGAAAAAACGTTACGGTATGATTTATGTAGACCGGGATAATGAAGGCAACGGAACGATGGAACGAAGCAAGAAAGATTCGTTTGACTGGTATAAAAAAGTCATCGAAACAAATGGAGAACAATTGTAATGAAAAGTTTGACTCTCTCATTGTTGTATATTCAGCAATGAGAGAGTTTTTTCTTTTTTTCCTAATTTGAGAGTAGGGAGACTAGTCTTTGAACAGAGGGAGAGTCAATGTCAGATCGGACTGTCCGTTAAGTTTTAAAATATTATCCGTATACCGTAGCAAAAATCCTCTAGAATACTCTTTAATGGCTTGATAAGCAGATGTCTGTTTCATCAGTTCAGCTTCAGCGGAACTGATTTGAGAAGATTCTCCGCTAAAAAAGAGGCGATTGTTTTCACCGACAAAGGTGCCCACTTCATCAGGATTGGTTTTGTCATACCATTGTTCTTCGATTATCTGCCGCAATCCCATATCGATACCGTCCTTAACAAATAAAGAAGTAGCGTAGTCTGCATAATGCAACAGCTGCTCATCCGTTTGGTTCGTTTCAGCAGCCCAGCTGTCTACGTCTAAAGTGCTTTTCTGGTAATTCAGTTGTTTGCTATCAATCGTGATCTGCCCAATACTAGGAGTCATAATGGAAAAAGCAGCCGTTGTGATATCGTATAAAGAATCTTCTTTGTTGGCGATATCTTGGACATGAGTGTGACCAGAAAAAGCCACGTTTGTTTCATACTTGGCAAATAATTCTTGGACAACTTGTGCATTATCCAGGGTAAATCCATTCGTCATAAAGTCATTGTGCTCGAGTAAATTGTGATGTAACACAGGTAAGACAGTTGCCTCAGTTTCTTTAGCTTCTTTCAACACAGATTCCATCCAAACCAAGGTTTCCTTTTTTAACAATCCATTTGAAGGAGGAGCGCCTTTGCCTTCTGTTTGGGAATAAACATTGGTGTCCAGCATCAATAAAATCAAATCAGTGTACGGTTGTACGGCATAACTTAAAGAATGCTCGTCTACCGAAAAAGCCTCGGTATACCCCATGTCACTAAAAATCGTTTGAAAGTCTTGCGGCAATATTTGGGTTGTCTTTTCTTGACTGTCTCCATTGAATTTTCTGGCCCAGCCATTTGAGATATCATGATTGCCGGGAATGACGTAGACTTGTGTCCCCAATTCTTCTATTTGATGAAAATAATCTGCTAAGTCCAATGCGCTTTGTTTTTCTCCGTTTAAGGTCAAATCGCCACTGACGATCAGTAGTTTCGGTCGTTCTTTTTCTATTTGCCATACAAGTGCTTCCATTCGTTCTGTTGGGTAATCCAGTTCTTTTCCAGCTGATGTTTGTTGGATGTAGTCAAAATTTTCTCCATTATCAAACAGAGAAGGTGATAAGTAATGCACATCAGTGATTATCCAAATAGAATCTGTTTTAGAAATAGCTTCAGTTGGCATAAGCGGATCGCGTTTCAGTTCAGTCGATTCAATGGATTGTCCCATACCAAAGACAAATACCAGTACACCAGTCAGAAACAGAATGATTCCGGCTATTGTTTTCTTTTTCATAGCGAGCACCTCTTGAGACCGTAGTTTGTTTGTTCATTATAATACAAATAGTGAAGACTCACTAGTGTATGATAGAGATTAAAACAAGTTCTATCTCAGACGGTAGTCCAAAAGACACTTTTAGTGTAAAATAGAATGGAGTGTTTTAAGGAGGCTGGAAGTATGGATTTAAATCAAAAAGCCTTGGCGTTATGGAATGACGGCAAAGCTGCTGAAGCTTTAGAACTCTTATTCAGAGCGATTGATGAAGAACCAAGTGAAAAAGAAGGCTATTATAATCTGATCAGTTTATTGATTGCTGCTAAAAAGTTTGCAGATGCGAAAGCTGTCTTGGAGATGGCGGGTGAAAAATTTGCTGCAGAGGAGTCATTTCTATATGCTTATGGAAATTGGCACTATCAGCAACAGCACTATACTGAAGCATTGAACAATTACTTATCCGTGTTCCAGCAACAAAAGAGTATTTTTAAAGGAGAAGCTGCTGCTATGATCGGGCAGTGTTATCTAGCTTTACACCAACCGAAATTAGCGTTAGCCTATTTGTTGGAAGCAGAAGTCCATCATCCAGAAGATACGATGATCTTGCTAATGATTGGAAATAGTTTGTTGCAGACAGAATCGTTTTTAGATGCAGAGAGCTATTTTGACAAAGTGATCGCATTGGATGAAAAAAATGCAGAAGCGTGGTTCAAAAAAGGATTAGCTAAAAGAGTCCTGCAGCAAGACCCTAAAGAGGGGAAAGATTGTTTGCAAAAAGCCAAACAATTGGATCCGGAACAGTTTTTGACTTATGCGCAGCAATTAAAAGAAATTGAATCAGTTGTCACTAAAAAAGAAGAGTAGCACGAAAATAAGAGCGTTGGGTAAGACGTGTGAGCTGCCTTACCCAACGCGTTTAAGAAACACGCAGAAAAGGGTGGAGAGAATTTGGATTTTCAAGAAGAGTTATTTGATGCAACAACAGAACCATATATCGTTGGGGGAGTTAAAGCGATCTTTTTTCAAAATCCGTCCAATTTTTATAAAGTGTTGTTGATTCAAATTGCCGAAACCAATAGTGACTACAAAGAACAAGAAGTCGTGATTACCGGAAATTTTGGTCAGATCCAGGAAGAAGAAGTGTACCGTTTTTATGGGAAGTTAGTGGACCATCCTAAGTTTGGTGTGCAGTTTACTTCCAGCCGGTACCATCAAGAGAAACCAACTTCAGCTGAAGGAGTCATTGCCTATCTATCAAGCGATAAATTCCCTGGTATTGGAGAAAAAACGGCTGAAGCAATCGTGGATGCGTTGGGTGAAGAAGCGATTGATCGGATCAACGCAGATCCGAATGTCTTAGAACAGATTACTCAACTCAATCAAAAAAAACGCGATACGATTGTAGAAGTGATTCAGCAAAATAATGGCATGGAAAAAATCATTATCGGATTGAATCAATTTGGCTTTGGTAGTCAACTGGCATACAGCATCTATCAGACCTATCAAGAACAAACCTTAGAAGTGATCCAGGAAAATCCCTATCGTTTGCTGGAAGAGGTCGAGCATGTAGGATTTAAAAAAGCCGATGCAATTGCAGAACAATTAGGGTTTAAAGCTGATTCTCCGATGCGGATCAAAGCTGCTATTATGTTTTCATTAAATGAATTGTGCATGTCTAATGGAGATACGTATACAAATGCGGAAAATTTGCTTACCAAAACAATCGAAGTCTTGGAATCCAGTCGTTCTTTCTTGATTGAGCCTGAAAGCGTGGCAGATGAAGTCCTGCATTTGATCGAAGAAAACAAGCTGATTGAAGATGAGGGTAAATTGTATATCCGATCGTTGTTTGCTGCTGAATGGGGAATAGCGACTTCGATTGAACGGTTGTTGGAAAGCAAATCAAAAATCAATTACACCCAAGATATTGAAAAAGAAATCGCAATCGTCGAAAAAACATTTGCGATCCAATACGGCAATTCGCAAAAAGAGGCGATAAAAAAAGCGGTTCAATCTCCTGTGTTTATTTTGACGGGTGGTCCTGGGACAGGGAAGACAACCGTTTTAAATGGTATCGTGACATTGTATGCTGAGTTAAATGGATTGTCGTTAGATGTCAATGATTATACGGAAGAGAAACCTTTTCCTATTTTGTTGGCGGCTCCTACGGGAAGAGCTGCGAAAAAGATGAATGAAGCGACCGGATTGCCGAGCAGTACCATTCATCGTTTATTAGGTTTGAATGGAACGGAAAATCCGGATAGCGAACAATCTGAAAAGGAATTGGATGGCGGATTATTGATCGTGGATGAGATGTCCATGGTGGATACTTGGCTGGCCAATCAATTGTTGAGAGCTGTTCCGAATCATATGCAGGTTTTATTTGTAGGAGATAAAGATCAATTGCCTTCTGTCGGTCCCGGCCAAGTGCTGCATGATTTACTTGCCAGCCAGAAAGTTCCGAGTATGGAGTTGAATGAGATTTACCGTCAAGGGGATGGTTCGTCGATTATCACTTTGGCGCACAATATTAAAAATGGAGAGCTGCCCAACGATTTTCAAAAACCGCAACGCGATCGATCGTTCTTCAATTGTTCCGCCTTTCAAATTGAAGAAGTGATTCGTCAAGTAGTGAGTAAAGCGAAATTAAAAGGCTTTACAGCTCAAGATATCCAAGTATTGGCGCCCATGTACCGTGGTCCAGCAGGGATTGATGCATTGAACAAAATGCTGCAAGAAATTTTAAATCCCAACGATACTGGGCGCCGAAAAGAAGTAACGTTCAACAATAAAGTCTATCGTATCGGGGATAAAGTCCTGCAATTGGTCAACTACCCGGAAATGAATGTGTTCAACGGGGATATGGGTGAAATCGTCGGGATTTCTTACGCGAAAGAAACGGAAGATAAGGTAGATGAGCTGATTTTGCGGTTTGATGCCAATGAGGTCACTTACAAACGAAATGAATGGAATAAAATCACTTTAGCTTATTGTTGTTCGATCCATAAGTCTCAAGGTAGCGAGTTTAAAATGGTTATTTTGCCAATGGTGCGCAATTATCACCGGATGCTTCGGCGAGATTTATTGTACACGGCGATTACCAGAGCCAGTGAATTGCTGATCTTGTGCGGAGAGATTCCAGCTTTTCACGAAAGTGTGATGAAATCTTCTGCCAATCGGTTGACCACGTTGAAAGAGCGTATCACGGGTGAATCAGGGGAAGAACAAGCAACGACTGAAGCTCCAAAAGCGGAAGAAATCACGGAAACAAATAAATCAAGTAAACAAGCTGAACGGGTGGTTCCAGTGACAAGTGAAGAAACGCATTCAGTGTCTGTGGAAACTAAAACTTCGAAAGTAGTCTTAGACTACCGATTAACCGCATCTAATATGAAAGACATCGACCCCATGATTGGCATGGAAGGTGTGTCCCCTTATCAAATGTAATTCAAGAAAGATTCCTTTTTGAGAGTGACCCCCAAAAGTTAGAGTAAAATCTAATTTTTGGGGGCTATTTTCTATGCAAGATATAGGGAAGAGAGGAATTCAAGCTACCTTTGTTCAAGAATTTTTAAGAGTTCTTTGAGCGATTATTTATTAACGAAGAAACAAATCATCGCTGCTCGAATAGTATACGAGGGTGCTAGAGACAACTAGTAGCGCTATTGTTTTTGACTATTCTTCAAAGAAGGATTTATTTAATGTCTTCTTGATGAAGAATGGGGTTTGAACATCAAGAGTAAAACTTCCTTGATGAAGAATGGGGTTTGAACATCAAGAGTAAAACTTCCTTGATGAAGAATGAGATTTGAACATCAAGAGTAAAACTTCCTTGATGAAGAATGAGGTTTGAACATCAAGAGTAAAATTTCCTTGATGAAGAATGGGGTTTGAACATCAAGAGTAAAACTTCCTTGATGAAGAATGGGGTTTAAACATCAAGAGTAAAACTTCCTTGATGAAGAATGGGGTTTAAACATCAAGAGTAAAACTTCCTTGATGAAGAATGAGGTTTGAACATCAAGAGTAAAACCATCTTGATGAAGAACGGGATAATGTAAGGAGCAAGCCTTCATTTACTCATTAAACAAATATTTCATTTCACGCTGAATAGAGCATTCCACACTATTCATTCCATTATTCACTCTATTAAAGATTAGCAGTGCCAACACCAACATAAATTTAGAAACGTGGAAATACATCAAATGGTACAACCTTGCTCGATCAAAAGCAAAATTGCCTGGACTAAGTTCGGTTAAATTCCAAACTCAAATCAGCCCATCAATTACATAATAAAAACTCTAACTTTTCAGGGTCAAGACCGAAAAGTTAGAGTTTTTTTATTGTAGTGTATGCTAAAGAAAATCAATCCATAAGAAAATACCCAACAGAATAATCAAGATAAAAACATAGCGCTTAAATTGTTGACTGGGGATTCGACTATACAAGAAGTTGCCTAGCCAAATAGCCAAAGCAATTGCTGGGAGTGAAAAGCCATACAAAATAAATAACTCTTTTGACCAAAATCCACCTAAAAAATGGCCAATAATAATCATCAGACTGGAAACCAAAAAATGAGCTTGTAACGTTTCTCTAAAAACAATTGGATCCCATTTTCGCATAGTACCATAGACTACTATAGGTATGCCATTCATATTGTACGCACTGCCCAACATACCAGCAGCAAAACCAAATGGTCCTGTACCCATCGGACCTTGCAGTTTTTTACCCAGTTTAGTCTGGTTAAGGTTTGGGTTAGAGAGGGAATAAATCCCATAAAGAATAAGAAAAATACTTAATATGGAAGTAATCAGTATTTTCGGAGCAAATTTGACCAGCCCTAAGCCGAATGGAATCCCTATTAGTGTAGCCAATGACAGTCGCCGTAAAACAGGCCGATCAACCTCTTTCCAACCTGAAAGAACAGTCAGTATGGCGACCGTAAATCCTGCTAACCCGATTAAAGAAACTGAAGTTGAAAAACTAATCGGCAATAAAGCCAATAATGGCATACTGACGACTGAGTCGCCAAATCCAAAAACAGCACGCATCAAAGAACCTAGAAAAACGACTCCGACCACCAGTAAAATAATTGTTGCATCCACAGAAATAAACTCCTTTTTGTCTCCCAATGAACAGGGATAAAGACATTTTTGAACTAGATATTACAAGTCTTCATTTTACCATACTTGTTGAAAGATTAAGGCAAAAAAGAAAGAACCAAGAATAATCCTGGTCCTTGTGCGCGCTTTAGTGAGCAACAAACCAAAAGAGTCTTTTTACCGTACGGATGCTTAAATCAAAAGGAGTGTAGCCCAGTTCTTCTCCATCAGTTTGACCTTCGATTACGGACGAAACTGACAGGCGCATGTGTTCTCCTTTAAAGTAATGAACTGCCTCATCCTCTAAATGTTTACCAGTTGTAAAGAGAGTAAAGAAAAGTTTTAAAAACTTCCATCCAGAGATGCGTTCTACAACAATTAAATCCATTTTGCCATCTGTCAGAGCAGCTTTAGGAGAAATTTTGATTCCGCTGCCGAAGTAAGGATGATTATTTGTAGTGACTAAAAAAGCTCTCTCAAAGGATTCTTTTTTCCCATCTACATCGACCGCTAAAGGAAAGGGTTGTTGTCGTATAAAATGTGAAATCACTGCGGATAAATAAATCAACGAATGCAGTTTGAGTTTATTGAAGACTGTTTTGGAAGAAGAATGGTTGACTGCTTTGATAATCGAAGCGTCTAATCCAAGTCCGACGTTGTTAACGGTAAAACCTTGACGGTAAGTAGGGATATCCAGAAAAGCTAAAACATCCAGCTCTTTAGGTTCAGTTGCAGCCAAAATTTGTTCGAGAGCCTTTTTGGGATGATGGGAAATTCCAGCTCCGCGAGCAAAGTCGTTTCCGGATCCAGATGGGATATACCCTAAAGGAACAGAGGCGTAACGTTCTCCTAACCCATTCAGGCTTTCGTGAATTGTCCCGTCACCACCAATAACGATGATCAAGCCATCTTTAATGGACTGTTGGGCTATTTTTTGAGCGATATCAGCTGTGATTTTCGTGGTGTGTCCTGCATATTGACTCTCATGGACAAAAACAACCTTATCTTTTTGTTCTAAATATTGTTTGACTTGTTTCCCTATTTTTTCCCCTTTTCCTGAACCGGAATGAGGATTGATGATGAGATGAAATTCTTTAATCATTGACATATGTAGCTCCTACTAAATAAGTTAATATTTCTTAGTCGATCATGCTTTCATATTATAAACCAAAGAATCTAAAAAAGAAATCAGCTAATTAGTTGTTCCATTGAGCTGCCTCATCCTGCAAATGATTGAGCAGAATACATCTGAATTTGATAAATGCATGTTATGGTAAAGGTAACTCATTTTGTTGCTTGCCGCAGCCAATAGGAAAGGATGAAGAATAGATGTCTAAAAAGCAAGTTGGAGGTTTAATTGTCTTATTTGGTGCCACAGGAGACTTAGCAATGCGGATGTTGTTGCCTGCCTTACACCAATTGTATCAACGGGGACTAGTTTCTGATAATTTTGCTCTATTAGGTGCATCACGAACACAAATGACAGATCAAGAGTTTCAAGAACTTGTGCGTAAATCCGTCGAGAACGGGCCTAATTTTGAGGAGTTAGATGAAAAGTTCTTTGAACATTGTCGTTACCAAGGAACGGATAATACGAATCTGGAAGATTTAAAACAGCTGCGTGAAAAAATAGAATTAGTAGCCAAAGAATTTGAAACACCAGATGAATACATTTATTACTACTCCATTGCTCCTGAATTGTATGACGAGACAACTACGAATATCCAAAAAGCAGAAATTACTGAATTGCCAGGGAATCATCGTGTAATTACGGAGAAACCATTTGGAGACAGTTTAGAGACTGCTGAAGAATATCACCGCTTATTATTGAAAGTATTTGATGAAGAAGATTTATACTTTATGGATCATTTTCCTGGAATGGATTTTGTACAAAATATTCTAGCCACACGATTTTACAATCCTTTGATTGAAGGTATCTGGAACAACAATTTTATTGAAAACGTACAAATTTCACTTCCTGAGAATTTATCTATTGGTACGCGCGGCAGTTTTTATGAGGAAAATGGCGCGTTGCTGGATATGTTCCAAAACCATTTATTACAAATACTCTCCATTGTGGCCATGGAATTACCAGCTGAATTAACTACCGAATCCATTCACAAAAATAAACTGACGCTTTTACAAAACTTACCGACATTCACCACAGAACAAGTGGAGCAAAAAGTCGTTCGCGGTCAGTACAAAGCTGACAGCGAAGGGAAGTACAAGAGTTACCGCAATGAAGAGAAGGTAGCTAGTGACAGTGATACGGATACTTATGTGGCGATTGAGTTATCGGTTGATGCACCACGATGGCAAGGGGTGCCTTTCTATTTACGAACAGGAAAAGCATTGATAGAGGATTATACAGCAATCGATATTTTGTTGAAATCGACCGATGCTGTTGATTCAGATGTAGCGACACGGATTACTTTTATGGCTGAGCCTGCACAAGGAGTATCACTGGTTCTGAACCAAAAAATGCCGAACAATGAGTATGAGCCGGTTAGCACATTTATCGGTCCTGATGAAAATACGTTCAAAGAATATTACATTGCCGATCCGTATGAGAATATGATATACGATGCTTTGGCAGGAGATCGAACTTATTTCTCAACTTATGAGGAAATCAAAGAACAATGGCGTATTACGGATAGTATTGTTGCTGCTTGGAAAGAATTACCAGAACCCGATTTTCCGAATTATCGTGCGCATACTTTTGGTCCAATTGAAGCAGAAGACTTACTGACAAAAAATAATCATGAATGGGTCAAACGTATTTAATAAATGGAAAAATTTGTAGATAAGGAGAAAAAATATGTCAATAAATTGGAAAGATTTTCTTTTACGCTCGTTAACATCGATTATTGGAATTACTTTAATCAGCCTTGGTTCTGCTCTCAGTGAATCAATGGACATGGGACTGGATCCCTTTACTGCAATGAATAGAGGAGCATCATCCCTATTGGGTTTTAGTTTAGGGAACTATCAACTCGTTGTGAATCTTATTATCTTAGCAGTCGTGTTTTTTATGAAACAATCGTTGATTGGGTGGGGGACCATATTTAACATGGTGTTAGTAGGATACCAAATCGATTTTTTCAAAAGTATGTTTGAAAATTACTTCGCAGTTGAAGAAATCAGTTTTGTTGTTCGAATAATCGTTACTATTATCGCTATATTGATTTTTACTCTAGGTGTAGCCGTTTATATGGACACAGACTTGGGTGTCTCGCCTTATGATGCGATAGCACCTCTTATAACCGATAGAACGGGATGGAGTTATACACCTGTTAGAATAGCACAGGATCTGATTGTAGTCGTTATATCCTTATTAGTTGGTGGTCCTGTTGGAGTAGCAACATTTATTACCGGTTTTTTTGCCGGGCCACTGATTACTTTCTTCTCAAAGAAGGTTTCTCAACCTCTTATGGACAAATTAGCAGAAGCTTCTCAATAATTTGATGAGAATTCATTCGCTGTGACAATGAAGGGGCAGTACTCTTTTGATAAATAGGATGCATGATGTTATTACCGGCAAAAGAACTCCTTAAGAAGCGCGTCAGTTTCAGTAGAAGAGGTTCAATCTGAATTGCCGCAAACAGAGCGAATTAACCCTGATGAAGGTAGTTTTGACACAAGCAGTAGAGAAGATTAAAGGTAAATTGGATTTGAACGATAATAAATAAGATAAAAGATGATTTTTGTGGAAACCTCCATCAGTGAATTCAAACCATTGATGGAGGTTTGTTTGTGGCTTTTTTTAATCTATTTGCCATCGAATTCAAATAAATGGTAAACTGAAAATATAAAAAAAATTCTATTGAATTCATATTGGAGGAGATCAATAAAATGAAAAAGCTAAAAGTTGTTGGTTTATCTTTAGGTCTATTGTTAGTGGTCGGTTGCGGAGCAGAATATCCGGCAGAGGAAAGCCATTTGGAAGGAGCGCTTTTTAGCGGACAAAGTAGTTCTGGGCAGCTGTTTTTTTCTGAAGGAACCTTACGAGTGATGAACAATGACCTTCAAGTCACACCAAGTACGGAACCAAGCGATATTGAAGAACTGGCACAAGAAGAAACGGCTATTCCATCAAATGGAGAATACGAGGTAGATGTTTCTGCTTCAGGTGATACATACGAAATTCAAACAGAAGACGGCTTCACGTTTACCTTAAAGCGCATTGGAGAACGTATTTTTGAAGATGAAGATGGCAACACATACAATACTGACGAGTATTTTGATTAGATTGAAAGAGACTAGAGTCCGTAAACCCGAAAAATCTGTTAATCTGCCAAATAAACTTTTTTGATTCAGACAAGCAGTTTTTAAAATTTTGCAATTGACATTCGGCAGGATATTTTCTATACTTTGTATGTTATAAAGGATATGTCAAATTTTAAACTTGCTTTGCAGAAAGGTTTTCCTTGGCTGAAAGAAAACCATCAAGCAAAATTGGACGCTCCCTTTTGAGATACAATAGAAA
This sequence comes from Desemzia sp. FAM 23988, assembly GCF_045528365.1. NCBI lineage: Bacteria > Bacillati > Bacillota > Bacilli > Lactobacillales > Carnobacteriaceae > Desemzia > Desemzia sp. FAM 23988. The sequence goes on along the minus strand of NZ_JBGQQS010000001.1, from coordinate 166,059 downwards.
TATTGTCGGTTCTCCCGTTATCGAGACTATAAGAGGTAATGAGTTGGTCGAATCCATTCATTGCAAGCAAGGTGGTACCGCGATGCGTCGTCCTTGTTTAGCAGTGGGAGATTGGGCTTTTTTTGTTGCCATTTTATCCAGAAAGCCCCATTTGAGGAAGCAAATAGAAGGAGTAGAAGAATATGAAACACATGACAAGTAAAGAAGTTCGTTCGTTATTTTTAGAATTTTTTGAATCAAAAGGACACAAGATTGAGCCAAGTGCTTCATTAGTTCCTATTGATGATCCCACTTTATTGTGGATCAATTCAGGAGTCGCAACACTGAAGAAATATTTTGACGGATCGGTGATTCCTGACAATCCTCGCATCACAAATTCGCAAAAAAGTATTCGTACCAATGATATTGAAAATGTAGGGAAAACAGCCCGCCATCATACTTTATTTGAAATGTTGGGAAACTTTTCCATCGGCGACTACTTCAAAGAAGAAGCGATCGTTTGGGCATGGGAATTCTTAACCGATGAAAAATGGTTAGGATTGGATCCTGACAAATTGTATGTAACGGTCTATCCTGAAGATGAAGAAGCCAAACAAATATGGAAAGAAAAAGTTGGCTTAGCTGATGACCATGTTGTTGATGTAGAAGACAACTTCTGGGATATCGGTGCTGGTCCAAGTGGTCCGGATTCTGAAATTTTCTATGATCGTGGCGAAAGTTTCAACAACTTGGCTGAAGAGGATCCAGAAAATTACCCAGGTGGCGAAAATGAACGCTGGTTGGAAATTTGGAACTTAGTGTTTTCTGAATTCAACCACAAGCCAGATGACACTTATGAACCACTTCCGAACAAAAATATTGATACCGGTATGGGTCTTGAGCGTATTGTATCGATTATTCAAGATGCGCCGACAAACTTTGAAACAGATCTGTTTATGCCGATCATTCATACTGTAGAAGAAATGAGCCAAGGTAAAAAATACGGCGATAGCTCTGCGACAGACATCTCATTTAAAGTGATTGCAGACCACATTCGTGCTGTAACTTTTGCGGTTGGAGATGGCGCATTGCCTTCTAATGAAGGACGAGGCTATGTGTTGCGTCGTTTATTGCGTAGAGCGGTTATGCATGGGAAGAAATTAGGCATCGACAAAGCATTCTTCTACAAGTTAGTTCCAATAGTAGGCAATATTATGGAAAGCCACTATCCAGAAATTTTAGAAAACCAAGACTTTATTGCGAAAGTGATTCGTATAGAAGAAGAACGATTCCACGAAACAATCAATGATGGATTAAGTATTTTAAATGATTTAGTGACTTCTTTAAAAGAAAGCGGCGAAAAAGAAATTGTCGGGACAGATATTTTCCGTTTGTATGACACTTATGGTTTCCCGGTAGAATTGACGGAAGAATACGCTGAAGAAGAAGGATTAGCTGTAGACCATAAAGGCTTTGAAGTAGCAATGAACGAACAAAGAGAACGTGCTCGTGCTGCTCGTAGCGATGAGACATCAATGGCCGTTCAAACGGGTCTATTTGCAGACGTTATTGAAGAAAGCCAGTTTGTTGGGTATAACCAAACAAGAAGCAAAGGGAAATTAGTGGTCGTGGCTACTGACACAGCTTTGACAGATACGGCTGAAGCTGGAGAAACCGTTCGCGTGATTTTTGATCAAACGCCTTTCTATGCCGAAATGGGTGGACAAGTTGCGGATACCGGTCTCATTTTAAATACTGCTGATGAAGTGGTTGGTAAAGTAACCGATGTGAAAAAAGCACCAGCAGGTCAAACGTTGCATACAGTGGAAGTTGAAAAAGAGTTGGTAGCAGGCGAAACGTATGTATTAGCTGTTGACGAAGCAACTCGACGCAAAATCACACGCAACCATACAGCTACTCACTTGTTGCACCAAGCGTTGAAAGACATTCTGGGCGAACACGCCAACCAAGCTGGGTCATTAGTAGCTCCGAACCATTTGCGTTTTGACTTCACTCACTTTGGTCAAATCACCAAGGAAGAATTAAACCAAATGGAACAGATCGTAAATGAAAAAATCTGGTCTTCTATCCCAGTCGAAACTGTTGAGACCGATATTGAAACGGCTAAAGACATGGGGGCTATGGCATTATTTGGAGAGAAATATGGCCAAGAAGTTCGTGTCGTAAATGTAGGCAATTACTCTATCGAGTTATGTGGTGGGGTGCACGTCATGAACACGAGCGATATCGGAATCTTCAAGATTGTTTCTGAATCCGGTATTGGTGCAGGAGTTCGTCGCATCGAAGCGGTAACGAGTGAGGCAGCTTATCGTTTGATCAACGAAAACCAGACTTATTTGGAAGAAGTGGGCGCATTAACAAAAGCACAACAATTGAAAGACGTTGTGAAAAAAGTGGAACAATTGCAAGCTGAAGTTAGAGACTGGAAAAAAGAAAACGAGTCATTGCAAGCAAAATTAGCCAATAACCAAGCGGCTGATATCTTTAACGAGGTTGAAGTAGTAAACGGCATAACAGTGATTGCAGCTCAAGTCGATGTCAAAGACATGAATCAATTGCGCCAATTAGCTGACCAATGGAAACAAAAAGCTTCTTCTAATGTTCTTGTGTTAGGATTAGTGAAAGATGGAAAAGTCAACTTATTGACAGCTGTTGATGAAGAAACCGTCAAAAAAGGCTTGAAAGCCGGAGACCTAATCAAAACAATCGCTCCATTTGTAGGCGGTGGCGGTGGCGGACGTCCTGACATGGCTCAAGCTGGTGGAAAGAATCCAGACGGCTTACAAGATGCTTTGGCTAAAGCAACTGAATGGGTAAGAGAAAAAAGCGAATAATTTGGAAATGAAATAATAAGAAGTCCTATAGAGTCTGCCGATAGCGAGTGGCCTATAGGACTTTTTTTGTTGGTTGATTATGCATGAGTTCGCTTCAATGTGTTCAGTAGTCTATGAAAAAGTTGGAATGGCTCTGAGAACGAAAATAGGGGCCATTTGGTTTTTCAAAAACCTTTGAATGGCTCTGAGAACGGAGATAAGAGCCATTTGGTCTTTCGAAAACCTTAGAATGGCTCTGAGAACGAAATTAGGGGCCATTTGTTCTTTCAAAAAAGTTGGAATGGCTCTGAGAACGGAGATAAGAGCCATTTGGTCTTTCGAAAACCTTTGAATGGCTCTGAGAACGAAGATAAGAGCCATTTGTGCTTTCAAAAAAAGTTAAAATAGCTCTAAGAGCAGGGATTGGAGTCCTCATGGTACCTCGAAATAGTCAGTAAGTATCTGAGCATTGTTTTTAGTCTTAAATATTTAATCCATAGAAAAAAGAAGAGATAAAAAACGTATATTACTATGTATCCAATATAAGGGGCTTTCTTTGCAATAATTTTGTGATGAGGTAACCTAGTATATAGAAGGCAAGGCATACTAAAGCACAATACAATGGAGGGGAACCATTAAAAGAATAGAATTAAATCTGAAAAGAACGTAGAAGAGTAGTTTAAAGAGTAATTTGTATGGTAAAATAGATTTGTAATATCATTTTTTTGAATAGCATTGTAGTTTGCATGAGTTTCTTGTAAAATAAAAGATGTAGTTAACAGAAATAGAGGTGTAAATGATGGGCACAAAAGATGAAACAGTCCGCTTCAATGTTCCAGAGAACAGTGAAAAAGATGTTAAAGAAACATTATCTATTGTATATAAAGCACTGAAGGAAAAAGGATACAGTCCGATTAATCAAATCGTTGGTTATCTTCTGTCTGGAGATCCAGCCTATATTCCACGTCACAATGACGCCAGAAATTTAATTAAACGTCATGAACGTGATGAAATCGTGGAAGAGTTGGTGAAAAGTTACATGGACAAGAGTGTAAACGAAGATTGATGAGAATAATGGGGCTAGACGTAGGTTCTAAGACAGTTGGTGTCGCAGTGAGTGATCCGTTTGGTTGGACTGCTCAAGGTGTTGAAATCGTTAAAATCGATGAAGAAAATGAAGTGTTTGGGTTGGAAAGAATCGGTGAATTGATCAAACAATATGAAATTGCTAAAATTGTGGTCGGTTTGCCAAAAAATATGAACAACTCTATTGGTCCCCGTGCGGAAGCTTCGCTATCGTATGGAAAAATGCTGACCGAAGCTTTTAATCTTCCCATTGAGTTTCAAGACGAGCGATTAACGACTGTTCAAGCAGAGCGCATGCTAATTGAAGAAGGCAATACGTCACGTAAAAAGAGAAAAAAAGTCATTGATAAAGTGGCAGCTGTGATGATTTTACAAAATTATTTGGATGGTCATCACAACTAGCTTTTTTGTCTGTGTTAGGGTAAACTAATAAAGTTAATTTGGTAAAAAGAGAGGAGCCTAATTTATGGCACACGAACACAATCATGATCATGACCACGACCACCACGATCACGAACACATTACAATAATCGATGAACAAGGAAACGAAGAGTTATACGAGATTTTATTCACTTTTGATTCAGATGATTTTGAAAAATCTTATGTATTGGTTTATCCAGCTAGTGCTTCTGAAGGAGAAGAAGTTGAATTATCTGCTTTTTCATTCGTTCAAGAAGAAGACGGCAAACAAGGACAATTAGGACCTATTGAAACAGAAGAAGAATGGGACATGATTGAAGAAGTCTTAAATACTTTTATGGCTGATGAAGACGAAGCATAAGTCGCTTATTACAGTCCACGCTAAAAGCTGACAATATTGTTGGCTTTTTTTGTTCTATTTAATAGTCATATCATGTATAATGGTAAAGGTTAAGCCAGTAGATTACATAGAAATCGGTTTTAAATCCACTATCAGGTTATAAGATAAAGAGCCTGAGCTTTTTGCTGGAAGAACATTCAGCACTGAATAAAGGCAGCTAAATAGCGCTTTGTGGATGATTGGAGTGTTGAATTCCAGAAATTAAATGTGATTACTCTTATGATTAGCATAGAAAATGAGCTAGTCCCCAGCACTAATTTAGGAGGGAATTTGTTGAAAGATACTAATCAGGGAAAAAAGAATCAACAGTTAGATGGAAGACTAAAGAAGGAACAAAAAGAAAAAAGCGTCGTGACGAAAATTGTGTTGAGTATCGTGGCTGTTTTAATGGTTCTTTTAGTTGTTCTAGGTGTATCGGCATATAACTTTTATACATCCTCTATTGAACCTCTTGATCCAACCAGTGAAGAAGAAATTCAAGTGGAAATTCCAAGTGGATCTTCTCCCACCAGTATTGCGCGCATTCTGGAAGAAAATGGGATTATTAAAAGTGCTTCAGTATTTAATGTATATACTCGTTTAAATAACGAAGGACAGTTTAAAGCTGGGTATTATCTTATGTCGCCATCAATGACGATTGACAATGTCATTGATTCTTTACAAGAGGGTGGAACGGATTTTCCTGCAGATTCTGTTGAAAGAATTACGGTACCAGAAGGGTATACGATTACTCAGATAGCTGACATCGTTGGAGAAAGAACTCCCTACAGCGCTGAAGAGTTTATGGCGTTGATTGAGAATGAAGAATTCCAACAGCAACTGCTGACTCAATATCCAGCATTATTGACGGATGTTTTTGAAGCAGAAGGAGTCAGGTATGTGTTAGAAGGCTATTTATTCCCGGCTACTTATGAATTCCATGAAGAGATGTCTTTAGAAGAAATTGTGCAAGGTATGGTTGCTAAAATGAATGAAGTAATGCAACAGTATTATGCGCAAATTGAAGAACAAGGACAGACGGTTCATGAAATATTGACGATCGCTTCATTAGTTGAAAGAGAAGGCCTCAGTTACGAAGACCGGACTCAGATTGCAGATGTTTTCTATAATCGGATTGAGATCGGTATGCCGTTGCAAACAGACATTTCCGTATTGTATTCTCTTGATACTCATAAAGAACGAGTTTCTCATGATGATTTGGAAGTTGATTCACCTTATAATCTGTACCAAAATACAGGAATGGGACCTGGTCCGTTCAATAGCCCAAGTGAAGAAAGCATCAGAGCGACTATTAATCCGGCAGACACTGATTATTTATACTTCCTTGCTGATATAGATACACAAAAAGTTTATTTTGCTGAAACCTATCAACAACATTTGGAATACAAACGTGAATATGTAGACAATTGATGATCGAATCTTTTGGTGAATAGAAGTAAGTTGTTTAGTAAGAATAGAAAAAAAGATAGAGGCTGGAAGAACTTTCCAGCTTTTTTAAATGAAAAGGGGCAAATGCAATGAATAAATTAACAAAACCTATCGTTATTGGGGTGACAGGAGGTTCAGGTAGCGGGAAAACAAGTGTTAGCCGAGCGATTTTTGATCATTTTTCTGGTCATTCTATCTTAATGTTGGAACAAGATTTCTATTATAAGGATCAAAGTGAGCTTTCATTTGAAGAACGCTTAAAAACCAATTATGATCATCCTTTTGCATTTGATACAGAGCTGTTAGTTCAACATTTGCATGATTTGATTGAATTTAAAGCGATCGATAAACCGGTCTATGATTATTCTAGACATACTCGTAGTGATAAAATCATTCATCAAGAACCAAAAGAAGTGATTATTGTAGAAGGAATCTTGATTTTAGATGATCCGAAATTGCGTGAATTGATGGACATAAAAGTTTACGTGGACACAGATGATGATATTCGTATCATTCGTCGTATCAAACGAGATATAGAAGAGCGTGGTCGTACGTTGGATTCTGTTATTGAACAGTATTTAAATGTGGTTAAACCGATGCACAATCAATTTGTAGAACCGACAAAGCGTTATGCGGACATTGTGATTCCTGAAGGTGGTCGCAATCAAGTGGCAATTGACTTAATGACGACTAAAATTCATAGTATCATTGATTACCGAGAATAATACAATTGTGTATTTGTATTTCTTACGAAAGAAAGTTAGCCCCTAAATAAGACTAAAACTTTAAAGAATTTCCTAAAAGAACCAAAATTAATTTATTTGTTATTTACAATTGCTTTGTGTCGTGGTATCTTGTCATTATTATAAATATACAAGCATTGATGACGCTACCAATTTGAGTAGCTTAACTTAGAGGAGAGAAATATAATGATTGAACGCGTATACCCTATGACAATTGAAGGTAAAGAAAAATTAGAAGAAGAATTAGATCTGTTAAAAACAGAAAAACGAAAAGAAATTATTGAGCGAATCAAAATCGCTCGCAGTTTCGGAGATTTGTCTGAAAACTCTGAATACGAATCAGCTAAAGATGAACAAGCATTTGTAGAAGGCAGAATTACTCGTCTAGAGACAATGCTGCGTTTTGCTGAAATTATTGATAGTTCAGAAACAGCTGCTGATGAAGTTTCACTAGGTAAAAGAGTAACATTTATTGAATTACCAGATGGTGATGAAGAAGAGTACTTTATCGTTGGTAGTGCAGAAGCTGATCCGTTTAACGGAAAAATCTCAAACGATTCACCAATTGCTAAATCATTGATTGGTAAAAATGTTGGAGAAGAAGTCGTTATTCAAACTCCAGGTGGAGATATGACAATTAAAATTACGAATGTTGAATTTGCTTAATTCTTTATTCTGTTTTACATGCAGCTGCCCTTTTTCATAAAGGGGCAGCTTTTTTGAATTTAGAATGATTGTCTATCAGTCTTAAGTCGTAGATGAATTTCATGCTTTAGAACACTATATGTTTTTTAGAGAAAACGGTATACTGTAGGAAGAGAAATTGAACGTTCTAAAGAATAGGACAGTAAGAAGGAGATACAGCAAATGAGAAGCCATTGGAAATTTTTCTTGACCGTAGAAGCCTTATTGATTATTTGGTTTTTCTATCAATTGACCACTAATTTATTTATGGCTGTATTAGCTATTAGTGGGATAATCATGCTGGTTACCACTAGCCAATCTAAAAAGGAAAATAAGATCCCCTCTTATTTAGTAGGTGTTTTTCTACTATCGTTTGCGGTACTGTCTACTAGTGCTTTTTGGATCATCGTGTTGTTCACTTTTATGTTTATCGCAATCAAAGACAATGGAATCTTCATGAATAATCTGAGCGGTAAATTATTTAAAAAAGCACCTTGGAATGAAAAAGACATCATTGTAGTGGAAGCAGCAGAACAAACTCCAAAAAACGGTAAACGAAAAAAACAGGATTGGATCGGTCATCATAAAATTGGGCAATCGATTTTCGAATGGGATGATATCAATTTTTCCATCTTAATGGGTGATACTATTGTAGATTTGGGAAACACGTTTCTTCCAAAAGCAGAAAGTTATATCGTTATTCGTAAAGGATTTGGAAAGACACGCATTTTAGTTCCTAAAGGTGTCGGTGTAATGATTGAACACAGTGCAATCAAAGGAAAGGTGCTATTTGAGACAGAAGAGCTTTCTTTGGTAAATGAATCAGTCAAAATGTACAGTAAGGACTATGATCTTCATAACCGGAAATTAAAAGTTATCACTTCTGTAGGGGTGGGAGATTTAGAGGTGATCGCCATATGAATAAAAAGGCAACTGGGAAATTGTTCTTTTTGGCCTTTGGTTTAGCCTTTTTGATTTTATTTTTTGTAACGGCTTCTTTTAGTTACACCGTTTACCCGGACACTTGGTATGTTGAATTAGTAACGAGACATTTTTTTTACATTCCTATTTTCTTGTATTTATTTGTACTGGCTGGAATCATAGCCGCAATTATTGCTTTATATGGTTATATTTCGATTCGTAAACAAAATAAGCAATTGTTTAAGCTGTTAGAAGAATTGGCTAATGGAAATTATGAAGCTGTTGCATTTCAAAAACCTTTAGATAATGATTTTTATTCTTTATCCGCCATAGAGCTCCTTGAAAAGGATATAGATGTGATTCGAGAGAAGTTATTGGAATTGTCTCGAGAAGTACAAAAGAGCAGCAATCTGCCTAAATTTGTAGATGGTCAGACTAAAGAAGAAATACTGGAGCAAGAGCGTCACCGCTTAGCACGGGAATTACATGATTCTGTCAGTCAACAGTTATTTGCTGCAATGATGATGCTATCTGCCTTAAATCAACAATTAGCTGGTGCAGATGACGCTACTCGTAAACAAATGGATATGATTGAGAGAATCATCAATGAAGCTCAATCAGAAATGAGAGCGTTGCTCCTTCATTTAAGACCAGTGAATCTAGAAGGTAAGAGCTTGAAGCAGGGCATCGAACAATTATTAAAGGAGTTGAGTACAAAAATCCAGATTCAATTGTCTTGGTCAGTGGCTGATATATCTCTGCCTAAAAGAATCGAAGATCATCTGTTCCGTATCGTTCAAGAATTGTTGTCGAATACATTACGGCACGCGAAAGCCCACGAGTTGGAGGTGTATTTGGATAATGTAGACAATACAGTGTCTTTGAGAGTGATGGATGATGGAGTAGGATTCGATCCGCAGAAAAAGACGGTAGGAAGTTATGGGTTGCAAAATATCCGTGAGCGAGTAATTGGAATGGGTGGAACTTGTAAAATCATCAGCTTTTCAGGAAAAGGAACAAGTATTGAGATCAAAATACCAGTCATTAAGGAGAGTGAAATGAATCATGATTAAAGTGTTATTGGTAGATGACCATGAAATGGTGCGACTTGGTTTGTCGTCTTATTTAACGATTCAATCGGATATTGAAGTTATCGGGGAAGCGGAAAATGGAAAAATAGGTTATGAAAAAGCCTTATCGCTTAAGCCAGACATTATTTTAATGGATCTGGTCATGGATGAAATGAACGGGATTGAATCTACACAAAGTATATTAAAAGACTGGCCTGAAGCAAAAATCATTATTTTGACGAGCTTTATTGATGATGAAAAAGTATATCCTGCTTTGGAAGCAGGAGCATCCAGTTATATCCTGAAGACGTCAACTGCAAACGATATCGCTGTTGCTATCCGCAATACATACAAAGGGGAATCTGTTTTAGAGCCTGAAGTAACTGGAAAAATGATGGAGCGTTTTTCTAAGAAGCAAGAACATAAATTACATGATGATTTAACGAGCCGCGAAAGAGAGATTTTGTTATTGATCGCTCAGGGTAAATCGAATCAAGATATAGCTGATGAGCTCTTTATTACATTAAAAACGGTCAAAACACATGTGTCCAATATCCTCTCAAAACTTGAAGTAGATGATCGCACACAAGCAACGATCTATGCGTTTAAAAATCAGTTGATTGAATAAAGGGATAAAGAAAGTGGTTCTTTTTTATCTCAGGTGTAAAGTTTTATTTTCTGTGATAAACTGAAGATAAGCAAATCACTGAGAGGGGGATCACAGGGATTCGGTTCCTGTGTAAATAAAATGAAAATAGATGTGACAAAAGCAGCACAACAATGGTTTCAAGAGGAGTTAGGTTTATCGGAAGGTTCAGGAATCCATTTTTCTGGAAAGGTTTACGGTAAAACAGAAGTACACGAAGGTTTTTCAGTGGGAATGGCTGTAGATAAACCTGGTTCTGATGTAATGGTTTCTACCGAAATAAATGGTGTCGTTTACTATATCAATAATCATGATGACTGGTTTTTTAGCGGATACGATCTAGAAGTGGATTATGATGCTGAAAGAGACGAACCGGTTTATCATTTTAATGAGCAGAGCGCGTAACAAATTAATACAACTAAACCAAAAAAAAAGGAATTGAGCTGTTTAGCTCAATTCCTTTTTTATTCTTTTTAAATCGGCATAATAACCGGTAAAATCATAGGGCTTCTTTCTGTACGCTCGTACAAGAATGGTTTTAAGCTTTGGATGATTTCATTTTTAACAGAATGTTCTGTGATAGACTCTTTTTTCATTTCTTTCGCAAGACTGCGAGAAACGACATTTTGTGCATCATGAATCAATTTTCCTGATTCGCGCATGTAAATAAATCCTCGAGAAAGAATATCGGGTCCAGCTAAAACTTCATGAGTTTTGAAGTCAATGGTCACCACGACTACTAATAAACCTTCTTCAGATAATAATTTACGGTCACGCAACACGACATTCCCGATATCTCCAATTCCTTTACCATCAACATACACGTCACCAGCCTCAAAGTGACCGGCTCTGCGTGCAGAATCTTCTGTAAATGCAATAACGTCTCCATTTTCAGCGATAAAGCAATTTTCTTTTGGAACACCAGTCTGTTCAGCAAGACCAGCATGAATTTTCTGCATTCTGTATTCACCGTGAATAGGAATAAAGTATTTCGGTTTCATCAAACGCAGCATCAATTTTTGTTCTTGTTGACTACCGTGACCAGAAGTATGGACGTTGTTTAATCTACCATGAATCACATTTGCTCCAGCTTCTGACAATAAGTTGATCAAACGGTTTACGCTGGTTGTATTTCCAGGAATAGGTGAGCTGGAGAAAATAACAGTATCTCCAGGCTGTATTTGAATCTGACGGTGAGTACCGTTCGCAATTCGACTAAGAGCAGCCATCGGTTCACCTTGAGAACCTGTACATAAAATGATTGTTTCATTGGCTGGATAACGATTGATCTCTCTTTGATCTACAAATATTTCCTCGGGAGCAGTGATGTAACCTAATTCACGTCCGGTAACTGCAGAAGCTTCCATGCTTCTACCAAAAACAGCAATTTTTCGGCCGGTCTTGATAGCTGCATCAGCTACTTGTTGCAGTCTAGAAATATTTGATGCGAAAGTTGCAAAAATGATACGTCCTTCGACTTTTTGCATGATGCTGGTGATAGAGTCGCCAACAACTTGTTCAGATTTTGTAAAGTTTGGTATTTCTGCATTAGTACTATCAGAAAGGAGAGCCAGTACTCCTTCATCACCGATTTTTGCCATACGGTGTAGGTCAGCAGGTTCGCCGACAGGAGTGAAATCAAATTTGTAATCCCCTGTGTGAACAATATTACCGGGCGGTGTTTTTACAATAATTCCATATGCTTCAGGAATACTGTGAGTCGTCCGGTAAAAGCTGACACTTGTTTTACGGAACTTGATGACATCATGTTCATCGATTTTATGAAGTTCTGCATCACGCAATAATCCGCGCTCATTTAATTTGTTTTGAATTAAGGCATATGCTAATGGTCCTGCATAAATAGGGATGTTTACTTGTTGCAGTAAAAATGGAATCCCGCCAATATGATCTTCGTGACCATGAGTAATGAATAAACCTTTTATTTTACTAATGTTTTGTACGATATAACTATAGTCAGGAATGACATAATCGATACCGAGCAAATCATCTTCAGGAAACTTGATACCAGCATCAATCAAGATGATTTCATCTTGGAATTGAACACCGTATGTGTTTTTCCCAATTTCGCCTAATCCCCCAATGGCAAATACGGCAGCTTCATTATTTTTGATGTTTGGTTTCATTAGCTAAACTCCGTCAAAGTGAAGTCAGGACTTTTTTGTTCGTATGCTAAGTGTGCTGGGTCTAAAAGTTGAACAAATTCAACGTTATAGGGGGTGTTTTCTTCAACCATTGCACGTGCATCTACATCTGTTTCTGCTTCAACGTAAAGAGATTTTGTTTCTTCTCTCTTTGGATTTCTGATTTTCTCTTCTTGATAAGTTACTTTAAATATCATATCTATTCTCTCCTTTAATCTTTCATTCTTTTAAAAGTAAAAAGCAAATTAAATAATTCTGTAAATAAATTAAATTTGGGTACAAAAAATAAACGATTTTTGATAAAAGACGATCGATTTATCTCCTAATGTACATTTTTTCTCCCGAACTGGTTGTTGTGGTTAACCACAACGGCTATAAATAGTTTAACACAGTTTGCACATTAAGTATAGATTGGAAGACTTGATGTAAGCAAACGAAGTTCTCTATCCGGAGCAGTAGTATGGAGAAGATAAAAGGTTTTTCATGGCTGATTTTTTAGCATAAAAAGGTTTTCAATATCAGCTTTTCTTTTAGTCTCTAATCCGATAGAATGGGATAGGGAAGATAGAATTTTGGAGAGTAGGTAATCAAATGAAGAAGAAAATCCTTTTTTTTGATATTGACGGCACACTATTAAATGACGAGAAAAAAATACTGACAAGTACTAAAGAAGCGCTGCAGGAATTGCAGTCTAATGGTCATGAAATTGCAATAGCAACAGGAAGAAACTATGCTATGGCTAAAGTCGTGATCGATGAGCTGGACTTGAAAAATTACATTGTTTGTAATGGATCAGCTGGGTTTTTCCATGATGAACAAGTATACGAAAACCCTTTAGATGCGGCTGATTTTGAAAGATTACTGACGGTAGCCGATCGAAATCAACATCAAATGGTGTATGAAACACCTTTTATGCTTAAAAGACGAGATGAATTTGTCGATGCGAATATCAAAACCGCTATGGAAGCAGTAGGCTTTGGAGTACCGGAATACAACAGTGACTTTTACAAAACGAATAAGCTTGTTCAAGCGCTGTTGTTTTATCGTGAAGAAGATCAAGCAATTTATGAAAATGGACAATTTCCTAAATTCAAATTTGTCCGTTGGCACGATGCTGGAGTGGATATATTGCCTCGTGGTGGATCAAAAGCTAAAACCATTCTTAAATTATCTGCTGATCAAGGTTTTGAGAGAGAAGATATCATTGCTTTCGGAGATGGATTGAACGATTTAGAAATGATCACAGAAGTAGGCACAGGTGTGGCAATGGGAAATGCTCTTGAAACGATCAAACTACGTGCAAATAAAGTAACGGCTAATAACAATGAAGATGGCATTGCGATTGCATTAAAAGAAATGAACTTGATTTAGTTGAAACAGTTATTTTCCTATCGGAGATGACTAAAAAGGGGACAAACATTATGAAGATGGTTGCTTTGCTTCGAGGAGTCAATGTTGGCGGTAAAAACAGAGTGCCGATGCAAGAGTTGAAGAAGTGCTTTTTGGATGCAGGCTTTACAGAAGTCGCTACATATATCAACAGTGGAAACATCGTATTTGAAGCGGATTGGAAAAGTAGAGAACAAACGCTTCAAGATTATTGTCAGCAGATCATTGAAGCAGCATTTGGTTTTCCGGTGATCGTTGCGATTGTTACAGCTGACGAATTAGCGGAGGCAATTCAACATGCTCCATCATGGTGGGGAACAGATCCTGCTATGAGACACAATGCTTTATTTGTCATTTATCCGGCCTCGGCAGAAGACGTATTGTCTGGAGTGGGGCCTATAAACAATGATCTCGAAAAAGTGTCTTATGTAGGCACTATCCTTTTTTGGAGTGCTTCAGTAGAAAAATACAGGCGAACGCGGTTTTCAAAAATCATTGGGACAAAATCCTGTCAACAGGTAACGATCCGCAATTCAAATACTACTCGAAAATTATGGGCTATGTCCCAAGAGCAGATAGAAAAATAAAGACTTTATGAGCAAAAAACAAGTGTACAAAAACAACATCAGTGGTATAATAAGGGTGTTGTTTCTGGGGGTATAGCTCAGCTGGGAGAGCGCTACGCTGGCAGCGTAGAGGTCAGGGGTTCGAGCCCCCTTATCTCCATACTATCATTTAAAAGAAGCCGTTAAAACTTGGGCAGGACTAATGTGCTGTATGTTTTAGCGGCTTTTTTGCTTCTCCTGTTAAAAGATAAAGTAATTTAATCGCAATTATGCTACAATTGAACGTGTGTTCCCTCGTGTAAAAGAGGGATTTCTTTTGTTGAGCGAAGACATTTTTGTGTGCAGGTATTTATCAACGAGACCTAGCCGCAAATGATTATTTTTAGACATCCTCCCTGAATAGTAAGAATGAGAATTTTTTTGTTTAGTGTTAAAGGTGTTTACTTTTTGAAAGGAGAAAAGATGCAGTACAAAACACATTTAGTCGTTACTTATGCGGCTGCTTTACCAATGTTGGCCTCTTCAGATTCTTTAACGATAGGAAATCTGGCTGTTTTAGGCATAGGAGCGCTATTTCCTGATATTGACCATCCGGGATCTTTTATAGGTAAAAGACTGCCGATAGTGAGTGACGGAATGAGGAAATTATTCGGGCACAGAGGAATTGTCCATTCTTTAGCAGGAGCCGTTTTTTTTACAGCGGTTTTTCGGTTTCTGTCAGTGACGTTTGACTGGCCGATCGATTGGGCGACTTGGTTCTTAATGGGCTTTTTCGCTCATTTAGTAGAAGATTCTTTTTCGAAGTATGGTATCGCTTGGTTGCAGCCTTTATACAATAAAAATATTCAATTTGGACTAAAGCGAGTATATTATACAACTGGCAGAGGAAGTGAATGGGCTATTTTCATCATTGCTTCGGCAATTTTAGTGTATCAAATTGTGCAGACAGATTTATTTGCACAACTCACTTTTCCATTGCCCGAGATTCAAAATGTCTTAAACCAAATCAAAAATACGTATTTTATTTAATTTGTTCAACACAAAAAGGGGACGATTTTTATCGTCTCCTTTTTGCTGCATTATTTTCATATGAATAGAAAGATTAAGAAATCACGTTTGTTCCTTCTTCTAAATCAAATGGATTTTCTTCGTTGATGCGATCGTAGAACATCACACCGTTCAAATGATCAATTTCATGTTGGACTACCATAGCTGCATAATTTTTCAAACGTACTTTTTGTTTTTCGCCATTTAAATCGTAATACGTCACAGTTATTCTGCTGTGGCGTGGAACATAACCAGACACATCGCGGTCAACAGATAGACAGCCTTCACCTTCAGCTAAGCAAGAAGACTGAACAGAGTGACTGACGATTTTAGGATTGACCATAACAGTACTTAGAATATATTCATCACTATCTTCTTCGATTCCGGGAATATGAACAGCCAGCATACGGATGGATTGATTGATTTGAGGAGCGGCTAAACCTACACCAGCTCTTAACTCATATTTTTCTGCTATTTCCGGATCTTGACTATTAACTAAGAATTCCATCATTTCATGTCCCGTGTCAATAACTTCTTGTGATAAAGGGAGTTCTAGTTCTTTGGCAACGAGGCGAAGAGTAGGATGGCCTTCTCGAATAATGTCTTTCATTGTGATCATTACTATTTCACTCCTACTAATATAGGGGATTTCGTATCCCTTAAGATTATTTTCAACTCTTTCATTTTAACAGGAATGAAAGGATATTGCACGAGTATTTGTTCTTTTTATCTTTGATGAAATGTGCGATAATAAAAAAGTCATCTTTTCAACAAACTTTTATATTTTAATGGATAGGGGAAATTTTATGTCAGATGCAAAAAAATATATTGAAGAAGTGTACCAAGAAGTAAGCGAAAGAGATTTTTATCAGCCGGAATTTTTACAAGCTGTTCGCGAGTTTTTTGACTCTATTGAACCTGTCTTGGCGTCACATCCCGAATTGATGCAACAAAATATTTTAGGACGTTTAGTGGAGCCTGAGAGAATTATCCAATTTAGAGTTCCCTGGGTAAATGATCAAGGGGAAGTTGTTGTCAATCGAGCTTTTCGTGTTCAATTCAATTCAGCGATTGGTCCTTATAAAGGTGGTATGAGATTTCACCCTACAGTGAATCAAAGCATCGTCAAATTTTTAGGTTTTGAACAAATCTTTAAAAATAGTTTAACAGGATTACCTATCGGCGGAGGGAAAGGCGGTAGCGATTTTAATCCAAGAGGCAAGTCCGATGGAGAAGTCATGCGTTTTTGCCAAAGTCTAATGACTGAATTGCAAAAATACATTGGTCCAGACACGGATGTTCCTGCAGGAGATATTGGTGTAGGAGCAAGGGAAATCGGTTATTTGTATGGACAATACAAAAAATTGAATGGATCTCAAAACGGTGTATTAACTGGAAAACCTCTATTGTATGGCGGAAGTATCGGAAGAACTGAAGCGACTGGTTATGGATTGGTTTATTTTACTAAAGCTATGTTAAAAGATGCAGGAAAAACGTTTAAACACCAAAAAGTAGTCGTTTCCGGAAGCGGAAATGTAGCCATTTATGCGATGGAAAAAGTGAAGGAATATGAAGGTGTCGTAATCGCTTGTTCTGATTCTGACGGTTACATTATTGATGAAGCAGGAATTGATATCGAACTTGTAAAAGAGATTAAAGAAAAGAGACGTGGCCGTATCTCTGAATACGTTACTCAACGTCCTGAAGCAGAGTACTTTGAAGGAAATGTATGGAACCACAAAATAAACTATGGTATTGCCTTGCCATGTGCTACTCAAAATGAAATATTTGGTGAAGCTGCAGAAACCATTATTGCAAATGGAGTTTATGCGCTTGCAGAAGGTGCTAATATGCCAACCGATTTAGAAAGTACTAAGAAATTGCAAAAAGCTGGTATCTTATTTGGACCGGCTAAAGCGGCAAATGCTGGTGGAGTAGCTGTGTCTGCTCTGGAGATGTCCCAAAACAGCCAACGACTAAGCTGGGAATTTGAAAAAGTGGATGCTGAATTAAAATCCATTATGAAAACTATTTACCGACAAATTAGTGAGACTGCTAAAGAATATGGTATTGAAGGGGATTTTGCAGCTGGTGCAAATATTGCCGGATTCAACAAAGTGGCTTTTGCTATGTTAAGCCAAGGGATAGTCTAAATAGAAAGAAGCAAAAGGAAGCGGAATAAAAACCGCTTCCTTTTCTTGTGCGCCGTTTCGTGTAATAAATATTAACGAAAAAAGCAGAGTGTTTTTCATTCAGCTGTAAGATTGGATCGGAAAGTATAGGCAATTTAAGGTTTTGGAATGAAAAAAATCTTGAAACGCTAGTAAATGGTACAGGAATTTCCTGTTTATATAACAGATATTGTGAACAGGCGTACTAATTATCTGCGCTCTTAAGTCATGCCTTGAATGAATGGAAGAAAAGCGTTACCACTCCTTATTACGAGGAAGTTTTCTATAAAACAGAAAAAGAGATTTGTTTTAATAAAGAGGAAACCTTCTTGTTTTAGATAAAAGGACCATTTAGTTTATTAGTGTAATATAAAGTGCTTGCAAAATAGTTTAAAGAGTGATAAATTTGTAGAGTAAACGGACTGAATTAATACAGTTTTTGAAATCTGTATTAATAGTTTGGAAATTAGATTGTTATAAAAGAGAGGAATGGGTATTAAATGGCTAACAATAAACAACCTGTAGATTATGAAGCGTTGTTAAGTGCAATTGATGCTGCTTATCCAATGGTACAAATCTTAGACAAGGACGGAAATGTCGTAAACGAAGACATTATGCCTGATTTAACTGATGATCAGTTAGTAGAATTAATGGGGAAAATGGTGTGGTCTCGTATCTTACATGAACGTTCAATGGCATTAGCTCGTCAAGGACGTTTAGGTTTCTATGGACCTACTGCTGGTCAAGAAGCATCTCAACTTGCAAGTCATTATGCATTTACTAAAGAAGACTGGTTGTTCCCAGGCTACCGTGATATCCCGCAATTGATTCAACACGGGCTTCCTGTTAGCAAAGCATTCTTATGGTCAAGAGGACATGTTGAAGGAAACAATTATCCAGAAGATTTACACGCTATGCCTCCACAAATCATTATTGGGGCTCAAATCATTCAAGCGATGGGTAGCGCTGTTGGTCAAAAATTAAACGGCGATAACGCTGTAACATTCACTTATACTGGTGATGGTGGTTCTTCACAAGGAGACTTCTATGAAGGAATCAACTACGCAAGCCGTTACAAAGCTCCAATCGTATTTTACATTCAAAATAACGGATATGCTATTTCAACTCCTCGCGAAAAACAAACTGGCGCTAAAACATTGGCCCAAAAAGCTGCAGCAGTTGGAATTCCAGGTATCCAAGTAGATGGTATGGATCCATTAGCAGTTTATGCTGTATCTAAACAAGCTAGAGAATGGGCTTTAGCAGGAAATGGTCCTGTTTTAATTGAAACAATTACTTCTCGTTTCGGTCCTCACTCAACTTCTGGAGACGACCCAACTCGTTACCGTGAGCAAGAAAGTTTCGATTACTGGGCACAACGCGACCCATTAATCCGTTTCCGTAACTTCTTAACTGCTAAAGGTCTATGGACTGAAGAAAAAGAAGAAGCTTACATTGAAAAAACTAAAGAAGAAATCAAAGAAGCTGCTAAAGAAGCAGACAAAGCACCTAAACAAAAAATCTCTGGTTTCTTGAAAAACATGTTTGAAGAACCAGGACAAATAACGCAAGAACAAATTGCAAAGTACGAAGCAAAGGAGAGTAAATAAGCATGGCACAAAAAACAATGATTCAAGCAATCACTGAAGCCTTAGATCAAGAAATGGCACAAGACAACAAAGTGATGATTTTCGGTGAAGATGTTGGTAAAAACGGTGGAGTTTTCCGTGCTACTGAAGGACTAAGCGAAAAATATGGTGATGACCGCGTAAGCGACACTCCACTATCTGAATCAGCGATTGGTGGAATGGCTATTGGTTTAGCTCTACAAGGTTTCCGTCCAGTACCTGAAATTCAATTTATTGGATTTATCTTTGAAGTTATGGATTCAATCGTTGGTCAAGCAGCTCGTACTCGTTACCGTATGGGCAGCACTCGTATTATGCCGATTACTTTCCGTATGCCATTTGGTGGGGGAGTTCATACTCCAGAATTGCACGCAGACAACCTTGAAGGATTATTTGCTCAATCACCAGGTTTGAAAGTAGTTGTTCCTTCTAACCCTTACGATGCAAAAGGTCTATTGACTTCAGCTATTCGTGACAACGACCCAGTTGTTTTCTTAGAACACATGAAACTTTATCGTTCATTCCGTGACGAAGTTCCTGAAGAACAATATACAGTTCCACTAGGAAAAGCTGCAGTTACTCGTGAAGGTAAAGACGTTTCTGTTATCACTTATGGCGCAATGGTTCGTGAATCATTAAAAGCTGCTGAAGAATTAGAAAAAGAAGGTATTTCTGTAGAAGTTATCGACTTACGTACTATTTCTCCATTAGATATCGAAACTATCGTTGCCTCAGTTGAAAAAACTGGCCGTGCAATAGTTGTTCAAGAAGCTCAACGCCAAGCAGGTGTTGGTGCAACAGTTATTTCTGAAATCTCACAACGTTCTGTTTTATCTCTTGAGGCTCCTGTAGGATTTGTAACAGCTCCTGATACAATTTTCCCATTCGGTCTTGCTGAAGACGACTGGAACGTTAACGCAAAAGATATCCTTGCACAAGTTAAAGAAACTGTAAACTTCTAATTTAAAAGAGTAATTGCTTTATTATAAAGAAGATTTTTAATAAGATATGAATGAACGTACTTCGACAATCAAGAAGGGCATTCATGTTATTGTTGGAATTAAAAGTGATTTAACAACTACAGTGTTATATAGAGAAAGGAAGAAATAAAACATGGCTTTCAAATTTAAAATGCCAGACGTTGGCGAAGGAATGGCAGAAGGCGAAATCGTAAAATGGTTAGTTGCTGAAGAAGATACAGTAGAGGAAGAAGATTCAGTTGCTGAGATCCAAAACGATAAATCTGTTGAAGAAATCGCAGTTCCAGTTTCTGGAACAATCAAAAAAATCTTAGTAGCTGAAGGAACAGTAGCAAGTGTTGGTGACGTATTGATTGAAATCGATGCTCCTGGATACGAAGATGACAGCGAAGAAGCAGCAGCTCCATCTACTCCAGCTTCTCCTGCAGTAGAAGAAAAAGCTGTTGACCCAGCAACTTCTGGATCAACTGGTTCTTCAATCTACAAATTCAAAATGCCAGACGTTGGTGAAGGAATGGCAGAAGGCGAAATCGTAAAATGGTTGATCGCTGAAGGAGACACAATTGAAGAAGAAGATTCAATTGCTGAAATTCAAAACGATAAATCTGTTGAAGAAATTGCTTCCCCAGTATCAGGAACAATCAAAAGCATTTTAGTTTCTGAAGGAACAGTAGCAAGTGTGGGCGATATTCTTGTTGAAATCGATGCTCCAGGATATGTTGATGAATCAGCTCCTGCAGCTGAGGCTACTGCTTCAACTTCAACTGAAAGCAAACCTGCTGCATCAACACCTCAAACTGGTGAACGTAACGAGCGCGTATTGGCTATGCCATCTGTACGTCAATTTGCACGTGACAACGATGTAGAAATCGCATTAGTTACTCCATCTGGTAAAGGCGGACGTACAACTAAAGCTGATGTACAAAGCTTTATGGCTGGTGAAACTGCTGCTCCAGCTAAAGAAGAAACAGCTGCAGCAACTCCAGCTAAAGAAACAGCAGGTAAAAAAGAAGCAGCTCCAGCTGCACAACCTTTCTCTTCTTCTATGGAAGAATCAGAAACTCGCGAAAAAATGACTGGTATGAGAAAAGCTATTGCTAAAGCTATGGTAAACAGCAAGCAAACTGCTCCCCATGTTACTTTACATGATGAAGTGGAAGTTTCTCAATTATGGGATCACCGTAAGAAATTCAAAACAATTGCTGCTGACAAAGGAACGAAACTTACGTTCTTACCGTATGTTGTTAAAGCATTGTCGGCAACAGTTAAAGCTTTCCCAGTAATGAATGCATCAATTGATGATGCAACACAAGAAATTGTGTACAAAAACTACATTAACATCGGTATTGCAACAGATACTGATAATGGATTGTACGTACCAAACGTTAAAAATGCTGATGCAAAAGGTATGTTCACTATCGCTGATGAAATTAATGAAAAGGCAGCTCAAGCTCACGAAGGTAAATTAGCTGCTGCAGATATGAGAAACGGTTCAATCTCAATCAGTAACATTGGTTCAGTAGGCGGCGGCTGGTTTACTCCAGTAATCAACTACCCAGAAGTAGCTATTTTAGGTGTTGGAACGATTGCGCAACAACCAGTTGTGAATGCTGAAGGCGAAATTGTTGTTGGACGTATGATGAAACTTTCATTAAGCTTTGACCACCGTATTGTCGATGGAGCTACCGCTCAAAAAGCAATGAACAACATTAAAAGATTATTGGCAGATCCAGAATTGTTATTAATGGAAGGTTAAGGTGAAAATTACATGGTAGTAGGAGATTTCGCAGTAGAATTAGACACAGTTGTCGTAGGATCAGGCCCCGGCGGATACGTTGCGGCTATTCGTGCAGCACAATTAGGACAAAAAGTAGCGATTGTTGAAAGAGAATACATTGGAGGCGTTTGTTTAAACGTTGGATGTATCCCTTCAAAAGCATTAATAAGCGCGGGACATCGGTACCAAGAAGCTCTAGATTCATCAGTTTTTGGTGTTTCTACAGAAAACGTCACTCTTGATTTTACTAAAACTCAAGAATGGAAAGACAACAAAGTAGTGAACACGTTGACTAGCGGTATCGAAATGTTGCTTAAAAAGAACAAAGTAGAAATTTTACGCGGAGAAGCATATTTCAACAATGATCACACAATGCGTGTGATGACTGAAATGAGCGCACAAACTTACACGTTCAAAAACGCTATTATCGCAACTGGTAGTCGTCCAATCGAAATCAAAGGATTTAAATTTGGTGGACGCGTGATCGATTCAACTGGCGGTTTGAACCTGAAAGAAGTACCTAAAAAATTAGTTGTTGTAGGCGGAGGCTATATTGGTAGTGAATTAGCTGGAGCTTATGCTAACTTGGGTGCTGAGGTGATTATTCTTGAAGGAGCAGGTTCGATCTTAGGCGGCTTTGAAAAAGACGTCGTTAAATTGGTTGAAAAGAACTTCAAATCTAAAGGGGTTACTGTTGTTACAAAAGCAATGGCTAAAGAAGCTGTTGAAACAGACAACGGAGTTACAGTTAAATATGAAGCAAATGGAAAAGAAGAATCTGTTGAAGCTGACTATGTAATGGTAACTGTAGGCCGTCGTCCAAACACAGACGATTTAGGTCTAGAAGCTGTTGGAATCAATATGACTGACCGTGGCTTAATTGAAGTTGACGCACAAGGGCGTACTAACGTTGATCACATTTATGCTATCGGAGACATCGTTCCTGGGGCTGCGTTAGCTCATAAAGCAAGTTATGAAGCTAAAGTAGCTGCTGAAGCTATTTCTGGTAAAAAAGTTGCTGTTGACTATCGTGCTATGCCAGCAGTTGCGTTTACAGATCCTGAAATTGCCATCGTTGGTTTGAATGAAAAAGAGGCTAAAGAAAAAGGATTAGATGTTAAATCAGTTAAATTCCCATTAGCAGGTAACGGTCGTGCTCTTTCTCTAGACGCGACAGAAGGATTTGTTCGTTTAGTAGTTACTAAAGAAGACAATGTTATTGTCGGAGCTCAAGTTGCTGGAGTTAGTGCAAGTGACTTGATCGCTGAATTAGGTTTAGCTGTTGAAAGTGGTATGAATGCGGAAGATATTTCTCTTACCATTCATGCTCACCCTTCTTTAGGCGAAGCTGTAATGGATGCTGCTGAAGCAGCATTGGGTATGCCAATTCACATGTAAAATTGTTGCAGTTTCGGTATTTGTGTAAACTACCGAGTTGAAATTTTTGCTTGAATCTATCAAAAAGAAGCTGGGACCTTGTCTCAGCTTCTTTTTGTGTAAACTAATTCTCGTCTTGCTACATCAATAAATACCCTCTCGTGTTTATCGACAAATATAGGAGAAAGCTGAGTAAAGCAATATCATTCCTTTTTTGTTATAATAAAAAAGAAGAAAAACGATAAAAATGAGTAAATGAGGATAGTAATATGGAAAAAAATTATGAGTATCCATTAGATTTAGACTGGTCAAAAGATGAATTGGTAGATGTGGTTCAGTTATGGAGGTTAGTAGAGTTGGCATATGAAAAGGGCGTTGAACGAGAAGTGTTTTTAGCGCAGTATGCATTGTTTAAAAAAGTAGTTCCCTCTAAAGGGGAAGAAAAAAGTTGGGGCAATAAATTTGAGGCTGCTTCCGGTTATTCATTATATCAAGTAGTCAAAGCTGCAAAAGAAAGCGAAAAAAAAATCATTCGCTTATAATGTAATAAACAATAGTTGAAATTTGAAAGGCAGAAAATAAGCTGCGCTATTCTAAATCAAATGAGAGGATGTAATCAGTTGGATCAAGTAGAAAAAAGAGATCGGCTCATAACAGAATGGATTTTAGAAGCAGGGGAAAAAATTAAGCACTCTTTTAAAGAGACGATTCAAGTAGAAGAAAAAACAAACCGCAATGACTTAGTAACAGAGATGGATAAAAAAACAGAAAAATTTTTGATTGATAACATTCAACAACATTTTCCAGGTGAACGTATTTTTGCGGAAGAAAGCAATAATAAAGACATTCAAGACTTGTCAGGAAACGTTTGGATTATTGATCCAATTGATGGAACACTTAATTTTGTCAAACAGCACAATGATTTTGCTATCATGATTGCATTATATAAAGACGGCGTAGGACAGATGGGTTATATTTATGACGTTATGAAAGATGAATTGTATTCTGCAATCAAGGATAATGGAGTTAGTTGTAATGGACAACCAGTGGGTGAAATCAGCGATATAGGGCTGGAAAATGGATTGGTAGCTATCAGCAGTCTTTTATTGTCTGGGAATAACGATACTGTCCGTAAGATCGGTCGTAAAAGCAATGGTGTTAGAATGATAGGATCAGCTGGTCTTGAAACCATCTATGCAAGCACTGGGAGAATTGTGGCATATATAGCTGCGTCATTAGCGCCATGGGATATTGCCGCTGGAAAATTGATTGCTGAAGAACTCGGTTTAATCTACACTCAACACGATGGAAGCACTATTGATTTGTTGAAAAAAAATCCGGTTGTCGTTGCTACTCCTGCAGCCCATCAAACAATTATTGAGATGCTCAATAACGAATCGTAAGCAGCTTGATAAATGTTTTTCATAAAAAGGTCACGAAAAGTTTTCTTTTGTATACGTTCCTTAAAAAAATGAAAGTTTTTCTTTTCAAAGCCCCGTTAAAGTGTTACACTATGAAAGTTGAAAGTTGAACATTGCACGTTTTCATAGCGTTTTCATTAGCGGGGACGATGAGAAATAAGACAATCTAAAAATGATTTCAGTCATTAGAAAAGTTTGGCTTTTTAATTTTTGCTCAATGGTTGTTGAACAAAAAGTAGTACATGATTTAAAAAGAAATCTTGGAGGAATATATCAAAATGAATAGAAGAGAAAATCTTAGAAATATCGCAATTATTGCCCACGTTGACCATGGTAAAACAACATTAGTAGATGAGTTGTTAAAACAGTCTGATACTCTTGACGCGCATAATGAACTAGCAGAACGTGCTATGGACTCTAATGCCATCGAACAAGAGCGTGGTATCACTATCCTTGCGAAAAATACTGCTGTTAAATACAAAAATCACCACATTAATATTATGGATACACCAGGACATGCGGACTTTGGTGGAGAAGTAGAACGTATCATGAAAATGGTTGATGGTGTAGTTTTAGTTGTTGACTCATATGAAGGAACAATGCCTCAAACACGTTTTGTATTGAAAAAAGCTTTGGAGCAAAAATTAACTCCAATCGTTGTTATCAATAAAATCGACAAACCATCTGCACGTCCAGCTGAAGTTGTAGATGAAGTTTTAGAATTGTTTATCGAATTGGGAGCAGACGATGATCAATTAGAATTCCCAGTTGTTTATGCTTCTGCATTAAATGGAACAAGTAGTTTATCAGAAGATCCAAGTGAACAAGAAGCTTCTATGGATCCTGTTTTTGAAACGATCTTAAAAGAAATCCCAGCACCAATCGATAATAGCGACGAGCCGCTACAATTCCAAGTTTCACTATTGGATTATAGTGACTACGTTGGTAGAATCGGTATTGGTCGTGTCTTCCGCGGAACAATCAAAGTTGGAGACCAAGTTGCTCTAAGTAAATTAGATGGAACAACTAAAAACTTCCGTGTAACTAAATTGTTAGGTTTCTTTGGATTGACCCGTGTTGAGATCGACGAAGCGAAAGCTGGAGATTTGATTGCAGTTTCTGGTATGGAAGATATCTTTGTTGGGGAAACAGTTACTCCTGTTGACCACATCGATCCACTACCTATCTTGCACATTGACGAACCAACATTGCAAATGACGTTCTTAACAAATAACTCACCTTTTGCAGGTCGTGAAGGTAAATGGGTAACTTCTCGTAAGTTAGAAGACCGTTTGCTATCTGAATTGCATACTGACGTTTCTTTACGTGTTGACAATACAGACTCCCCAGACGCATGGATCGTTTCAGGTCGTGGAGAATTGCATTTGTCTATCTTGGTAGAAAACATGCGTCGTGAAGGTTACGAACTGCAAGTTTCACGTCCTGAAGTTATCGTTAAAGATTTTGATGGAGTGAAATGTGAACCATTTGAACGTGTTCAAATCGACACCCCTGAAGAATACATGGGTTCTATCATTGAGTCATTAAGCCAACGTAAAGGTGAAATGATTGATATGGTAAACAATGGTAACGGACAAGTAAAATTGATTTTCTTAACTCCAGCACGTGGTTTGATCGGATATTCAACTGAATTCTTATCTATGACTCGCGGTTACGGAATTATGAATCACACGTTTGACCAATATCTTCCAGTAGTTAAAGGAAACATTGGCGGACGCCGTAATGGAACTTTGGTTTCTACTGAAACTGGAAAAGCAACCACTTATGGAATTATGGGTGTTGAAGATCGCGGAACGATTTTTGTTGAACCAGGTACTGAAATTTATGAAGGTATGATCGTTGGACAAAATAGTCGTGACAATGATATCACCGTTAATATTACTAAAGAAAAACAAAAAACAAATATCCGTTCAGCAAACAAAGATCAAACAAACGTGATTAAAACTCCGCGTAAATTAACACTAGAAGAATCACTACAATTTATTGCAGATGATGAATATTGTGAATTGACACCAGAAAGCATCCGTTTGCGTAAACAAATCCTTAACAAAAACGAACGTGAAAAATCTGCTAAGAAAAATAAAATGAAATAATAAGCCTCTTCTTATTTCATGAGGGCTGAACTGTAAAAAGTTCAGCCCTTTTTTTGCTTGTTGAAATAACCTAGATAATTAAACTCTCTTTTAAAAAAAATAGGAATCAAAGTAGCTGTCTTATTGTTGCGGGGGCTTTTTGTTGTTATAATAAACTCATTGGTTATTGGGAAGATGATAGGGTGAAGCTGCAGAGAAAAAATTCAGTACAGGACACTGACGATAAGTGGTGTATAATGAATACTTATAAGCTCTGATTGAATGGTCAATGGAAGAAACAAACCACCCTATTCCTGTACTAAATAGCTTATAAAGCAACTAAGATCAGACAGACCATAATTTAAAAAGGGGGCTAAGGCTAAATTAGCCGCTTTCATGAAGAAAATAAGTTATCTTGACTATTATATCTTGATACCTTACTTGGTGTTGACCAGTATAGGAATCTTAATGGTATACAGTGCCAGTAGTTTTATAGCGTTGCAGAATTTTGATAACGCACAATATTATTTTATCAGACAAGCAATATTTGCAGGAGCTGGATTGTTCTTTTGTTTCTTCGCGTATATGCTTCGGCTAGAAATCTTAAAACATAAGGCCTTTGTTATTTCAGCCATTAGCATTATTGTAATCATGTTGCTGTCTCTTTTGGCTTTTGGAGAAGAAATCAATGGAGCAAAAGGGTGGCTCGATTTAGGACCTCTTGGAAGAATACAGCCAGCAGAATTTGCTAAAGTAGTGGTTATTTGGTATTTTGCTTTTATTTTTTCAAAAAGACAGCAAAGGTTTGTTCAAGATCTAAGAGAAACAGTCAATGCCTTTTTAGCACCTTTGTTACTGTTCGTGATTGGGATCGTATTTCCTATCATCTTACAGCCGGATATTGGGGGAGCTATTATTATACTGGCGATAGGAGTAGTAATGGTTTTAACCAGCGGAATCTCTTATAAGTTTGGGTTAGGTCTTGCAGTTGCAGGTAGTACCGTTATATGGGGCGTAATGGAATTGATTCGTCGCTTTGGGACTAGTCTGCCTTTTATTGAAGGCTATCAATATGACCGATTTTTAGCATTTTGGGATCCTTTTGCTGTTTCTGAATCGACAGGGCTGCAATTGGTCAACTCTTATTACGCGTTAAGTCGAGGTGGTTTGTTTGGGGTAGGGATTGGAGAAAGTGTCCAAAAAACAGGTTATCTGCCTGAACCTTATACGGACTTTATCATGTCGATATTAGGTGAAGAATTAGGACTTGTAGGTGTTTTAGGTGTTGTTCTGCTGTTTGGATTTTTAATTCTGCGCATTTACTTAATCGGTATTAAAACCAAGGATTCTTTTGGCTCATTGGTATGTATTGGAATTGCTACCATGTTGCTCATCCAGTCGACCATTAACTTGGGGGGGATCTTAGGATTAATGCCTATCACTGGGGTTACTTTTCCGTTTATTAGTTACGGAGGATCCAGCATTTTGATTCTTTCGGTGTCAATAGGAGTCGTATTAAATGTGAGTGCTACCTCAAAAAGAAGAGAATTGATGACAAAAACAACACAAGGCAATACTAAAAAAAATTAACTGCGGACTAGGTATGGTAAATAATCTTCTTTAAGAAGTTTTGCCACAACTTGAGTCCCCCAAACTTAAGGAGAGATAGCATGAAAAAAGTCTTAGTAGCTAACCGAGGAGAAATTGCAATTCGTATTTTCAGAGCTCTTACAGAATTGCAAATAGATACGGTAGGGATTTATGCGCAAGAAGATGAAAAATCAGTCCACCGCTTCAAAGCGGATGAAGCTTACCTAGTGGGAAAAGGAAAAAAACCGATTGAAGCTTATTTGGATATTGAAGATATCATCCGTATTGCGAAAGAAAGCGGCGCAGAAGCTATTCATCCAGGTTATGGATTTTTATCTGAAAATATTGATTTTGCTCGTCGTTGTGAAGAAGAAGGCGTTATATTTATTGGCCCTCAATTGCATCATCTGGATATCTTTGGAGATAAGATCAAAGCTAAACAAGCCGCTTTAGAAGCAGAACTGCAAACCATTCCTGGTACAGATGGTCCAGTAAACAACTTAAATGAAGTAAAAGAATTTGGAGACCAACATGGTTATCCAATTATTATTAAAGCTGCTCTTGGAGGCGGCGGTCGTGGGATGCGTGTAGTCCATGATAGCTCAGAATTAGAAGAAAGTTTCCAACGCGCTCAAAGTGAAGCTAAAGCCGCTTTTGGTAGTGGAGAAGTATATGTCGAAAGATATGTACAAAATCCAAAACATATTGAAGTGCAAATATTGGGAGACAAACAAGGGAATATTGTTCATTTATATGAAAGAGATTGTTCCGTCCAAAGACGTCACCAAAAAGTTGTGGAAGTGGCGCCGTGTGTGTCCATTTCTGAAGAACTGCGTCAAGAAATGTGTCAATCTGCTGTCCAATTGATGCAACATGTTGGATATGAGAATGCTGGTACAGTGGAGTTTTTACTAGAAAATAATCAGTATTATTTTATTGAAGTTAATCCACGTGTTCAAGTAGAACATACAATTTCAGAAATGATCACAGGAGTAGATATTGTCCAAGCCCAAATCTTGATTGCTCAAGGATTGGATTTGCACAAGGACATCCATATCCCTCAACAAGCCGATATGCCATTAATGGGAGCTGCTATCCAATGCCGTATTACGACTGAAGACCCATTGAACAACTTTTTACCGGACACTGGTAAAATCAATACCTATCGTTCTCCAGGTGGTTTTGGAATTCGTTTAGATTCAGGCAATGGGTTCCAAGGAACAGTTGTAACACCGTTCTTTGATTCTCTATTAGTAAAAGCTTGTGTTCAAGCGAGTACTTTTGAATTAGCTGCTCAAAAAATGATGCGCGCTTTAAAAGAATTCCGTATTCGCGGAGTAAAAACAAACATTCCGTTTATGCAAAATGTGATTGCACACGAAGAATTCCTTTCTGGAAATGCTAAAACAACGTTCATCGACTCTACTCCAGAATTGTATCAATTTTCAACAGTGCGTGACCGTGGAAACAAAACGATGGCATATATTGGAAATATCAGTGTAAATGGATTCCCGGGAATCAATCATGGTCAAAAACCATTCTTTGAAGAACCGCGGAAGCCCAAACAACTGATTTTACCGAAAGAACCGATGATCACTGCCAAACAACTGTTGGACACAGATGGTGCAGAAGCGGTTAGTTCATGGTTAAAAGAACAACAAGCTGTCCAGTTGACGGATACAACGTTTAGAGATGCTCACCAAAGTTTATTGGCCACTCGCGTACGTACTCAAGACTTCTTAGAAATCGCTGCGGATACTCAAAAAGCTTTGCCGCAACTCTTTTCTACTGAGATGTGGGGCGGAGCTACGTTTGATGTGGCTTACCGTTTCTTAAATGAAGATCCATGGGATAGGTTAAAAAAACTGCGCAAAGAAATGCCGAACGTATTGTTTCAAATGTTGTTTAGAGGCTCTAATGCGGTAGGATATCAAAATTATCCAGACAACGTGATCGAAGCTTTTATCAAACAAGCAGCTGCCAACGGTATTGATGTGTTTCGTATTTTTGATAGTTTAAACTGGATTCCGCAAATGGAAAAAAGTATTCAAGCTGTAAGGGATAACGGGAAAATTGCTGAAGGAACGATTTGTTATACCGGAAACTTCCTAGATCCGGCACAAACGAAATATACATTGAATTACTATAAAGAAATGGCTAAAGAACTTGAACAACTGGGTTCTCACATGATTGGAATCAAGGATATGTCGGGCATTCTAAAACCGCAAGCAGCCTACCAGTTAATCAGTGAATTGAAAGAAACGATTGATCTGCCGATTCATTTGCATACTCACGATACTAGTGGGAATGGTATTTTCACTTATGCTGAAGCCATTCGAGCAGGCGTTGACGTCATTGATGTTGCTACTAGTGCAATGAGCAGCAGAACGAGCCAACCAAGTATGAGCAGTTTGTATTACGCGACTGAATCAAGCGACAGACGTCCAAAAATTGAGATTGATAACGTGGAACAAATTGATCACTACTGGCAAGATGTCCGCCGATACTACAAAGACTTTGAGATCAAAGTTACCGGGCCTCAAACGGAGGTCTACCAACATGAAATGCCTGGTGGTCAATACACCAACTTGCAACAACAAGCAATCGCCGTTGGTTTAGAAGCGCAATGGGATGACATCAAGAAAATGTATACCATAGTGAACCAGATGTTTGGAGACATTGTTAAAGTAACACCGTCTTCTAAAGTAGTCGGTGATATGGCTTTATTCATGGTCCAAAACAAGCTTTCTCGTGAAGATGTATTTGAAAAAGGAATGGAGATTGATTTTCCAGATTCTGTCATCAACCTGTTCATGGGAAATCTAGGTCAGCCTACAGGAGGTTTCCCTGAAGAGTTGCAACGCATCATTCTAAAAGATAAGAAACCTTTTACAGAAAGACCAGGAACACTGGCAGAAAATGTCGATTTTGATACAGTTAAACAAGAACTGCAAGAAGCGATCGATAGAGAACCAACGATGGAAGAAGTCTTGAGTTACTTGATGTATCCTCAAGTGTTCTTAGATTATACGCAATCATACAATCGTTATGGGGATGTGACATTGTTAGATACTATGACATTTTTCCACGGAATGCGTACAGGTGAAACAATTGAAGTCCAAATTGAAAAGGGGAAAACGCTGATCATTACGTTAAATCAAATCGGTGAACCTAATTCAGAAGGTATGCGCGTATTGTACTTTGAATTAAATGGTCAAGGCAGAGAAATCGAAATCAAAGATTTGAGCATTACCAGTACCACAGCATTACGCAGAAAAGCAGAGCCTACAAACAAACAACATGTAGGTGCGACAATGTCTGGATCTGTTTTAGACATTTCTGTGAAAAAAGGCGACCGTGTAATAAAAGGCCAGTCTTTGATCACTACAGAAGCCATGAAAATGGAAACGACAATTAAAGCAACCACAGAAGGTGTTGTCGATCAAATTTACGTTGAAGTGGGCGATGTGATCGATTCGGGTGACTTGTTGATCGAAACAGTAGCTAGATAAGCATCCAAAATAAAAAGTGATTTAATGGAGGGAAATAGAGATGAAAACAGTTAGAAAAACGTTCGTATTATTTATTGTTTTTCTATTGGGATCTTATCTTTTCCCTCTTATTTTTCATTTTGACCGAGCAGAACCGATCGTCATTCCGGAAGAGTCTTCTAGTGAAGAGTTGGAATCTGCATCTGTATTAGAACCATCAGACTTGGAACAGACGCTTGTTCCAGCAGCTGGTTTTTCTAATTATGTAGGCATGGCTGTAGATGATTTTATAGTAGACTATGGAGATCCTTCTGTAATCAAAACTATAGCGGATGACAGCGAATTATGGATCTATGGCACCGAAAATACTCATTATCTGCAACTGACAGTCACTAATTATGTTATCGCTGAAATCTTAGTATTAGGTTCAGCTGTTGAGATCCCTCCATTTGAAATGGGGATGGAGCGAGCGGATATGTATCAAGTAGCTTCATTTGATCCAACATTTGAAGTCCGGTATGAGAATCAGCTGGTTCAAATCAATCTAAATGAAGACGAACTGAATAATCAGCCTTTAGTAGCCTTTGACAATCAAACGTATGCAATTTTGACGATGGACAGTCACACGAATACCATTGTGGGAATCCACTATATGAACAATGAAAGTTTGATTCATTCGGGATTATATGAAGTCAGTACTTTTTCATCCCTTACTGAAGAGGCATTTGTTCAAATGAATCAGGCTATTCAAGAAAAGGTTAAGTCGGATCAAATTCTTCAATACATCAACATTCTGAGAGAAAAAATGGGCTTAGAGGAATTGGAATATAGTCTCGTTTTATCTGCTGTGGGAAATGAATTGTATGACTTTAATGAACTCACACAGGAGAACGAAGAAGCTGCTATGGAACCCGCTTCACAGCAAGAATCTAGTAATGATGCATTAGTCATTAATGAAGAGGCATCGGTAGAAACCGTTGAGGAAAAAGAGCAAACTGCCGGTACAGATTCTGAAAATAAACAATCTACACAAGAGACTCCTCAAATCAATCTGCTAGATGAAAGTACCATTCAAGCTTATTTAAATGAAGAGGAGATCCAATTAGATAATGTCAGATTGTTCTACCAGCCTGTTCAAACAAATCCTTCTATTTATGTGCTGCAGTGGTTTACTTTAGCTGAATACCGTGAAATTGTGATGGATAAAGCTATGAAACGAATAGGTATTTCATTTAGAGGAGACGAATTATTGCTGATACTAGATGACGGTTCTGAAATCGAGTTGTAGTAGTGTGACTAGAGTTGTATAATGTAGAAAAATAAAAACACTTTTTCATTGAAAAGATCGTGTCAGGGATTGGAGGTACATTATGGAATTAAATATTAATGAAAGACAAGGGATCATCGTTTGGGTATACAGTTTAAAACATATGAAAACTTTGAAGAGACAAGGATTAATACATTATGTTTCCAAGCGGATGAAGTATGTCGTACTTTACGTAAACCGATCAGAAATCGATTTAACTGAAAAGAAGCTGAACAGTTTTCACTTTGTGCGTAAAGTAGAACGTTCTTACCGGGCGAATGTCAATATGGACTTTGATCATGTTTTAGGTGAACTCAGTCAAACAGCTGAAGAAGCCTTTAGCGGGTTAGGACAAGCTACCCCGTAATGTATAGAACTAAGGAATACATCGTTTTACGGTATTCCTTGTTTTGCATTTGCCAAATACCATTGAGAGGAATAAATTGTGTATGAGAGTGATTTCTGGAGAGTATGGAGGAAGAAGATTAAAAGCGGTACCT
This sequence comes from Desemzia sp. FAM 23988, assembly GCF_045528365.1. Taxonomy (NCBI): domain Bacteria; kingdom Bacillati; phylum Bacillota; class Bacilli; order Lactobacillales; family Carnobacteriaceae; genus Desemzia; species Desemzia sp. FAM 23988. The sequence continues at coordinate 132,350 of NZ_JBGQQS010000001.1, read as the reverse complement.
GGTAATAGTACCCGACCAACAACAGACAAAATAAAAGAATCCTTGTTTAATATGATTGGTCCTTATTTTGATGGTGGACAATGCTTGGATTTATTTGCCGGGTCGGGTGGATTGTCTATTGAAGCAGTCTCAAGAGGGATGGATGGAGCGGTGTTGATTGATAAAGCTCCTATGGCGATCAAAACGATTCAAGAGAATATTGCTGTTACTAAAGAAGAAGAAAAATTTACAGTGATTCGCAGTGATGCGACTAGAGCTTTAACAACGCTGAAAAGCAAAAAAATGCGTTTTGATTTAGTTTTTTTGGATCCTCCGTATGCAGAACAACAAATCCCCGCACAAATAGCTCAAATGCTTAAAAGGGAGCTGCTCTCTTCGAATGCATTGATTGTGTGTGAAGTAGACAAAAATGTTGCTCTGCCAGAAGAGATTCATCAGGCAAAACTGTATAAAAAAGCACAATATGGAATCACCACTATAGGGATTTACGAACTAATGATAGAAACGGAGGAAAAAGATGTCTAAAATTGCGTTGTATCCAGGAAGTTTTGACCCTATTTCTAACGGGCACATTGATATAATCAAACGTGCAGCTACATTATTTGACCGTGTTATCATTGCAGTAGCCACCAATACTTCGAAAAAAGCGTTGTTTACAGAGGATGAAAAAATCCAATTGATCCTGGAGAATGTAGCATCTTTATCCAATGTTGAAGTTGTTAAACACTCTGGAGGTCTGACTGTTGATTTGGCGGATGAGTTGAATGTTGATATTCTGCTCAGAGGCTTACGAAGTGTGAAAGATTTTGAATACGAAGCGGATATTGCGGCAATGAATAAAACGCAAAACAGCCGAGTAGAAACTGTATTTCTAGTATCAAATGAACGGTATCGGTTCGTCAGTTCAAGTTTGGTTAAAGAAGTGGCTATGTTCGGAGGAGATATATCGGGTTTAGTACCGGATAATGTCAACGTGGCGATGAAGAAAAAATATGAAATAGAGTAGTTTTTGGTAAATAACGGGCACAGGATGTGTGGGAATGAATAAAAAAATCATCAAAAGTATCAGTGTAATCCTCATTGTAGCAGCTGTATTTTGGGCGTTGTTTATGCCTATGCCATACTATATTGAATCTCCAGGATCAGCTGTTCATTTGAATGAACTGGTCCAAGTCGATAATGAAGCGGACCAAGAACCAGGGAGTTACATGCTGACCACAGTGGCGGTTCGCAGAGCGACGCCTTTGACGTACTTAACAAAATTTTTGCCTTTTCATGATGGTTACACTGAAGAAGAATTGTTCGGGACAACCACGACATCTGAAGAATACAATAACCTTCAGCAATATTATATGACCAGCTCCATCAATAGTGCTGTTCAAGCAGCATTTGAAGTAGCCAATGAACCGTATGAATTTTCATATAATGGAGTGTATGTCATGTCTGTTTTAGAAAATTCCCATTTTGAAGGGCTGCTTCAAGTCGGAGATACGATCATTGCTTTAGACGGGAATACTTTTAAGAGTTCACAAGAATTTATTGAATACGTTCAAAACCAAGAAGTTGATCAAGCTATCGAAGTGACTTACCAAAGAAACGGAGAAGAAAATACCGTTTCTGCTCCATTGATGGAAATGGAAGAAACTAAATATCCTGGATTAGGGATCAGTTTGGTGGACAATACTTCCATTACTACTGATATTCCAGTAGAAATAGATTCTGACGGCATTGGCGGTCCATCTGCCGGCTTTATGTTTGCTTTACAAATTTATACGCAACTCGTTAATGAAGAGTTAAGGAACGGCCATGAAATTGCCGGTACTGGAACGATAGCAGCTGATGGAACCATTGGGAGAATCGGCGGGATCGAGAAGAAAGTTGTTGCTGCAGACGATGAAGGAGCTACCATTTTCTTTGCTCCAGATGATGAAATTGATCCAGTGATCCTAGAAAATTATCCTGATCTAAAAAGCAATTATGAAGAAGCTTTAGCGGCTGCAAAAGAAATAGACACTGACATGACAATTGTACCGGTAAAAAATATTCAAGATGCGGTCGATTACTTGAATCAACTAGATTAAACCAAGAACAACCAAAAAGAAGAGGTTTGTAAAGAGCGAAGACGACAAAGGTCTCTGCTCTTTTTTTGCTTTAAAAATTTTAATGAAAAGAAGCTCTTTTTCGTATAGTTAGAAAAAGGAGAAATTATGGGACAAAAACGGAAAGTCAGGTGCTAAAAGATGTTGCAAAAGTTCAAAGAAAAAATAATGACAGTTCCATTATGGAACGGTGCAGCTGTTGGTATAATGGGACTCCTATTTTTTGTTGTTACGTTATTTCTATTCATGAACTCAAAAGATGAAACGACATCAGAGATGGGAGTGGAGGAGACGACTGAACAATATTTGATGGAGCCTATGCAAGAGGAAGAATCTATGAAGGCAGAGAGTGCAGAAGGGATAACTGAAGAGGGACAAGATCTATATGTAGATGTAAAAGGAGCTGTGAGCAATCCAGGAGTTTATCAAGTAACCTCTGATATGCGGCTGATGGATGCAATTGAACTAGCTGGAGGATTTTTGATCTCCGCGGACCAATCTCAAATCAACTTAGCTTTAAAATTAACAGATCAAATGGTGGTGTATGTACCTCTCATAGGAGAAGAAGCAAAAGAAATCACTGATGAAACCAGCTTAAGTGGAAATTTAAACGGAAATGAGAGTGAAGAAAAAGAAGGAACTGTAAATATCAACACAGCGGATGCAGTAGAGTTGCAAACTTTAAATGGCATAGGAGAAAAGAAAGCAGAAAAGATCATTCAGTATCGTGAAGAAAATGGTTCATTTCAATCCACTGATGAATTGAAAAACGTGTCTGGAATCGGAGACAAAACTTTTGAAGCACTGAAAGACTTTGTAGTAGTAGGTTCTCAGTAACGAAGACTAAAAGTCTTGTTGCAACTCATTTTGGGCTTTTGTATACTTGAAGTAATTATTTGTATGTTCCGCATGAGATAAGGGTCGCGTGCAGTGAATGGAAAGTAGGAGGATTAGAATGATAGAAAGAATTCCGTGGAATGAATATTTTATGTCTCAAAGTGTATTGTTAGCGCAAAGGAGTACTTGTACGCGCTTAATGGTGGGGGCAACGATCGTTCGAGAAAAAAGAATCATTGCAGGCGGTTATAATGGTTCTGTAAGTGGAGACAGCCATTGTATTGATGAAGGGTGTTATGTAGTAGATGGCCATTGTGTGCGTACAATCCATGCAGAAATGAATGCTATTCTCCAGTGTGCCAAGTTTGGTGTAGAAACAGAAAACGCAGAAATTTACGTGACTCATTTCCCTTGTCTGCAATGCACAAAAATGGTTCTGCAAGCAGGAATAAAGAAAATTTATTACTTAGAAGATTACCACAATAATGAGTATGCAAAGAAATTGATTGAACAAGCCCATGTTCAATGCGAAAAAGTAAGTTTACCGACAGATTTTTTTGGAAAATTAGACCTTCTCGTAAAAGAACAGTCTAAAACCAATCAATCTGGACACATCCATGAATCTTAATTGACAGGATACTACCTTTATTCTGCTCTTTTCTCATTGCTACTGGTTTGTATGGTGGTAAGCGAATTTTATTGGCTGACAGTCTTGTTGGTTTTATACGGTTTAGTCCGTCTCTATTCATTAAAGAATAGAAAGGTACTGGTTTGTTCACTAGCTATAGGTGGTATGATAGGTTTAGCGACTTGTTGGCATCATTATTCAAACCATACCGAGTTGTTAAACGAAGCCGGACAATTTGTAGTCGATGTCCAACCAACGGATATCAAATACGATGGCAATCAGATGCAATTTTACGGTACCGTTCAAGAAACTGATCAGCAGAAACAAGTATCTGAAGAAGTGGTCGTGTTTTATTATGCTGAGACTCTTGAAGAAAAAGAGTGGTGGCAGTCTCAAGAATCATTCGAAAAAATAAAGATTGAAGGGATTCTGACAGAACCAGAAAGCAATCGCAATCAATATCAATTTGACTACCAAGAATACCTTTTTAATAGACGGATCCATTGGGTACTTTCAGCAGATACTTTATCGTTGGTCACTAGTCCAAAAACGAACAGCTATTGGCAACAATTTTCTTTACTCCATTTAAAGCAGCGGCTGGTGCGGCATATTGAGGAACAAGTCACACCTAAAGTAGGAAATTATATGAAAACACTTCTTCTTGGGGATGTGGGATCATTTGAGACGGAACTCTTGCAGGATTTTAAAGACTTGGGGTTGTTGCACCTATTGAGTATTTCTGGTTTACATATCCAATTCTTATTCGCTGGATTGTCGTACCTTTTATTGCGGTTTGGGGTAACGAAAGAAACGAGTTATTTTATAATAGTGCCGATTCTTTTTTTATACGGCAGTTTGATTGGTTGGGGAACAAGTGCTTTTAGAGCTGTGGTCGTTAGTTTTATGACATTGAGCGCTCACCGTTTTCAATGGAAACTCTCCAGTTTTGATGCTTGGTCGATCACACTATTGCTGGCCTTGTTGATCGATCCTTATCAAATCAGCAGTGTAGGGTTTCAATTGAGCTATTTATTGAGTTTATTATTGATTTTATTTTCTAAGACGTTTTTAGCTCCTCAACACTCGTATTTAAAAAACAATTTATTGATTTCATTTGTGATGACGGTAGCATCGATTCCGGTGCTGATGTTCCATTTCTTTGAGTTTCCCTGGATCGGAACGATAGCGAATCTTATCTTCATTCCATTTTTTTCGTGGGTTCTGATACCTTTGCTGATCTATTTGGTATTCTCCTTTTTGATTGGAGATACTGTCTTATTCTCGGGCTTGTTAGCCGTATTTGAAAAAGTGCTGAGTTTTCCTGAATGGATAGCCAAAAGTTTCTCTAAGATACCCTTTAATCTGATCGTGACGGGAAGAATACCGCTGATTTTAATGATCGTATTCTGTGTTGTCCTTACAATCTGGTTTATTGCTCTTGAGACAAAAAAAGGCATTGGAAAAGCATCTGTTGTTGCATTGGTTGCTTTAATAGTCGTGGCTCAATACCAAGCGTATTCTCCTATAACAGAAGTGATCGTTATTGATGTGGGTCAAGGAGATGCGATTCTTATTAAAGAACCTTTCGGAAAAGGAAACTACTTAATCGATACTGGAGGGACGGTTTCTTTTGAACGAGAAGAATGGACCGAAAAACAAACACCGTCAACTGTTGCCAATAGAAATCTGATCCCTTTGTTGAAAGCAAAAGGCATTAGACATTTAGATCGTGTTTTTGCAACGCATGGTGACGCCGATCATATTCAGGCATTAGCTGAATTAGCCGATGAGCTGCCCATTGAGGAAGTAATTTACTCGGCAGGAACGGAGCAAAAAGAATTGTTTTCTGATACAGCTCAAGTCCTCAAGAAAAACGGAGTTGCTCTTACTGGTGTATTAGCTGACCGCGAGACACCATTCAAAGTGACTTCCTCTTTATATGTGGTGTGGCCATTTGAGACGGGGACGGGGGAAAATGAAGATTCACTTGTATTGTATGGCAAGATTGGCGCTTACAATTGGCTGTTTACTGGAGATATGGGGATCGAGGAAGAGAAAGAATTGTTAGATCAGTTTCCTGGGTTAAAAGCAGATATTTTGAAAGTGGGTCATCATGGCAGCAATACCTCTACGAGTGAACTTTTTGTACAGCGGTTAGAACCTCAAGTGGCGCTGATTTCCGCTAAGTTAAACAATCAGTTTGGTCATCCCCATACTGAAGTGCTTGATGTATTGGAACAAGAGAACCTAAAAATCTACCGGACAGATAAACAGGGAGCCATTCACTATGTTTACTTTCCTTATCTGTGGTTTGATCCATTAGGACGGTTTAATACGATCTTACAGAGTGCAACCAACTTCTAATGTAAAAATAGGCAAAATAGACTTGCTTTCTAGCGATGCAATTTGTACGATTAAAGAGATATAGAAAGTGGGGAAGAAGTTGAATTATACAACTGAACTGGCTAAGATAACTAAAAAAGAATTATCTGCGGTATACTTGGTGCTCGGAACGGAGAACTATTTAGCGGATAAGTTAAAAAAAGCTTTCATTGAGCATGTGATTTCTCCTGATGAAATGGATTTGAATTTCAGTTCATTTGATATGGAAGAAACACCGTTAAGTACAGTGCTGAATGATGCGGAAAGTATTCCGTTTTTTGGGGAACGCCGGTTGATTTTCGTCAACCGCCCAGTATTTTTAACGGGTGAAAAGGCCAAGCAAAAAATTGAGCATGATATCGAGGGATTAGTGGATTATTTACAACATCCGTCGCCTTCGACTGTATTGGTTTTCTTTGCCCCATATGAAAAACTAGATCAACGAAAGAAAGTCGTCAAGCAGCTCAAAAAATCAGCAACAACGATTGATATAGCAGCGTTGTCAGAAAAAGACACTCGGAAATTTTTGCAAGATACAATTGCAAACGAAGGCTATACAATTACGCCTGAAGCTTTTGATACGATGATTCAATTGACAGATGCCAATTTAAGTACGGCAGTTGGAGAATTGCCGAAGTTGTTTTTATATGCAATGGAGTCTAAAAAAATACTTAAGCCGGCTGTTGAAGAATTGATTTCGAAATCACTGGAACAAAATATCTTCGCTTTAAATGAAATGGTGTTGAAAAAACAAGCAGGATCAGCACTGGATCTGTACCAAGAATTGTTGTTGCAAAAAGAAGACCCTATTAAAATCAATGCGATCATGACGAATCAATTTCGTTTGTTGATCCAAGTATTTATTTTAACGAAACAGGGATTCCAGCAAAACGAAATTGCGACAACTCTGAAAGTTCATCCATTTCGAGTGAAATTGGCTAGCCAGCAGATTAGAAAGCATGATGAGCGTACATTAACTGAAGCGTTTGAAGGATTGATCGAAACGGAATACCGATTGAAAACGGGTCAGGGAGATCGTAAAATGCAATTTGAATTGTTTATCTTGCAATTTGCTGAGGGAAAAGGAATAGGGAGACAGAAATAAGAAAAATTCATTATTCTATCCTATCAAGTAAAAAAACTTTACACTTTAATATTGCATTCAAGAGATTCATCCGGTATAATAAACGATGTTGAAATAATTTTACAATTATTTTAGTTGTTCTATAAGGAAAGAGGGGTGTACTAAATGCCAAACATCGAATCAGCAATTAAACGTGTTCGTACGAATGAAAAAGCAGCAGTTTTAAACAACACTAAAAAAAGCTCAATGCGTACAGCTGTGAAAAAATTTGAAAAAGCAGTTGAAGCTGGAGACAGCAACACAAATGCTTTATTCAACAGTGCAGTTAAATCAATTGATATGGCTGCATCTAAAGGATTAATCCACAAAAACAAAGCAGCTCGCGATAAATCTCGTTTATCAGCTAAATTAGCTAAATAATCCAATGAATCGGGTCTGGTGTTCCAGGCTCTTTTTTGTTGTGTGGTAGCTTGATCTAGTGCTGCAAGTTCATTTCAAAACTTTTGACGATCGCCAAAAGTTCATTACAAACAACTCACAAAACACAAAAACTCTGTTGGATAGGTTGACCCTATCCAGCAGAGTTTTTGTGTTTTAGGCTTTGCCGACCAGAATTATTCGGTTAGGGAAGAGTGGGGTTATCCAACTAACGAGTGGTTGTTGTCAAAACTATGTAACACCTCATTTGTTATAACGGCCCTTTACCTTGTAAGAACATACGTTCAGTGCTAGAATATAAAGGAGATATTTGTGTTGTGAGTCATGCAGAAGCGAGGAGATTATATGTCAGAAAAAAGATTTGAACTAGTTTCTCAATATCAACCTGGTGGGGACCAGCCTGAAGCTATCAAACAGTTGGTTAAAGGGCTCCAAACAGGAGTTAAAGAGCAAACATTACTTGGTGCAACAGGAACTGGGAAGACATTTACGGTTTCCAACGTCATTCAAGAAGTGAATAGACCCACATTGGTCATTGCACACAATAAAACATTAGCTGGACAATTATATAGTGAATTTAAAGAATTTTTCCCTAATAATGCGGTAGAATATTTTGTAAGTTACTACGATTATTATCAACCGGAAGCGTATGTTCCTCAAACAGATACATTCATTGAAAAAGAAGCCAGTATCAATGATGAAATTGATAAATTACGTCATTCCGCTACCAGTTCATTGATCGATAGACGAGATGTGATTGTTGTAGCCTCAGTTTCTTGTATCTATGGATTGGTAAACCCATTGGACTATAAAGAATTTGTCTTGTCTTTACGAGTTGGGATGGAGATCAGTCGAGATGACATGCTGCGTAAATTGATCGAAATGCAATTTGAACGAAACGATATTGATTTTCAACGTGGACGTTTTCGGGTTCGGGGTGATGTCGTGGAGATCTTTTTAGCGTCTAGAGATAGTGAAGCCGTGCGAGTGGAATTTTTTGGAGACGAGATCGAGCGTATCCGTGAAGTGGATGTTTTGACCGGAGAAGTCAAAGCAGACGTAGAATTCGTAGCTGTTTTTCCGGCTACACACTTTGTGGCCAATGATGAACAAACACGTCACGCAGTAGGAACTATTCAAGCAGAATTAGATGCGAGACTCAAAGAATTGCGCGCAGAAAATAAGCTGCTGGAAGCGCAACGTCTTGAACAACGAACCAATTATGATATTGAAATGCTCTTGGAAATGGGGTATTGTCCAGGGATCGAGAATTATTCCCGCCATATGGACGGTCGGAAACCAGGAGAATCTCCGTATACATTATTAGACTTCTTTCCAGATGATTCATTATTTGTAGTGGATGAATCACATATCACGATGTCTCAAATCAGAGGGATGTACAACGGAGATAGAGCTAGAAAACAACAATTAATTGAACATGGATTTCGTCTGCCGAGCGCTTTAGATAATCGTCCGTTACGATTAGAAGAATTTGAAGAGCATGTCAATCAAATTATGTACATTTCAGCTACTCCAGGTCCTTATGAATTAGAACGGACCAATGGTGTGGTAGAACAGATTATTCGTCCTACCGGGTTATTGGATCCTGTTATCGAAATTCATCCGATTGAAGGTCAAATCGATGATTTGATTGGTGAAATTAATGAACGGATCGAGAAAAATGAACGGGTATTTATTACAACCTTGACTAAAAAAATGTCCGAAGACCTATCGGATTATTTAAAAGAGATCGGCTTAAAGGTAGAATACTTGCATAGTGATGTGAAGACTCTAGAACGAACAGAAATCATCCGGAATTTACGTTTAGGTGTATTTGACGTTCTGATCGGAATCAACTTATTGAGAGAGGGACTCGATGTGCCGGAAGTGTCTTTAGTCGCTATTTTAGATGCGGATAAAGAAGGGTTCTTAAGAAGTGAACGTTCACTGGTCCAAACTATCGGGCGTGCAGCACGTAATGAGAATGGTAAAGTAATTCTATACGCAGACAGAATCACTGATTCGATGCGGTATGCTATAGATGAAACAGATCGCCGCCGTTCTATTCAAATGCAATACAATACCGATCATGGAATTGTTCCGAAAACGATCAAAAAAGAAGTTCGTGATTTGATTTCTATTACTACTGCAGTGGACGAAACGAAAGATATTCCAGTAAGGAAAATTTCGAAATTAAATAAAGCTGAGCGAGTTCAGCTTGTAGAAACAATGGAGCTTGAAATGAGAGCTGCTGCTAAAGCATTAGATTTTGAAAAAGCGGCTAACTTACGAGATACTATTCTTGAGATTAGAGCGGAATACAAAATATAATGGTGTCAAAAAGAACTCGGTAAAATGAGGGGAATTACCAGATTAATACTTGCATTTTAAGAGAAAGTTCTGTAGTATTTAGATGTGCGCTAAGCACAGACCTTTTACTTGGTTGTACGATTCACCAACGACTTCTCAGTAAAAGGAAAAAATCAGAAAGAGGTGTTTAGAAATGGCTATTTCTAAAGAACGCAAAAACGAAATCATCAAACAATACGCAAGACACGAAGGAGATACTGGTTCTCCAGAAGTACAAATTGCTGTATTGACAGACGAAATCAACCACTTAAATGAGCACGCACGTACTCATAAAAAAGACCACCATTCTTACCGTGGATTGATGAAAAAAATCGGTCACCGTCGTAACTTGTTAGCTTACTTACGTAACAACGATGTTGCACGTTACCGTGAATTAATCAAGAGCTTAGGCTTACGTCGTTAAGATCCGTTTGTCTATATTAAAAGCGGGGTTCTAAGGAATCTCGCTTTTTTTCGAGAGAGTGACGAAAAGCGTTTAGCCTTTCGCCTATAAGAAAATACCAACAGACAGGTGCTATTTACCTGACAGTTGGTATTAGTTTATAGGACGTATAGACTGCTTTTCGCAACTCGTTTTTTGAGAGAGTGTAGCTAGGCGTTTAGCTTACCAGCTAGTTAAGCAGTAGAAATCACTTATACAAAGAGAACGTTGATCTATCCGTTATCCTACTATGCAAATGTGAGCGTTTAAACATTAAATACTGACATTTGTTTAGTAGATTGCATGGATACCAATAGTTCTCGGAAAAAAGGAGAACAACACATGACAGAAAAACAAGTTTTTACAACCGAACTTGGCGGCCGTCCTTTAACAGTGGAAATAGGACAGTTAGCTAAGCAAGCAAATGGAGCCGTTTTGGTTCGTTATGGAGACACGGTTGTTTTAACAGCTGCTGTTGCCAGCAAAGATGCAATGGATGTGGATTTCTTTCCACTAACAGTAAACTATGAGGAAAAAATGTATGCCGTAGGGAAAATCCCAGGAGGATTCATCAAACGTGAAGGCCGCCCTAGCGAAAATGCTACATTGACAGCTCGTTTAATTGACCGCCCGATTCGTCCAATGTTTGCAGAAGGATTCCGTAATGAAGTCCAAATCACGAATACCGTTATGTCTGTTGAACAAGACTGCTCTCCAGAAATGGCGGCAATGCTTGGATCATCTTTGGCTTTGGTTGTTTCTGATATTCCATTTAATGGTCCTATTGCCGGAGTAAATGTTGGCCGTGTGAATGGTGAATTGATCATTAACCCATCTGTTCAACAAGATGAAGAGTCTGATATCCAGTTAACAGTAGCTGGGACAAAAACAGCTATCAACATGGTTGAAAGTGGAGCTGCTGAAGTGTCTGAAGAAGGCATGTTAGAAGCGCTGATGTTCGGTCATGAAGAAATCAAAAAATTAGTAGCCTTCCAAGAAGAAATCCAATCAGCTGTTGGAAAAGAAAAAATGGAAGTTTTATTATTAGAAGTAGATGCAGATGTGCAAGAAGAAGTACAAGCAGCTTACAAAGAAAAAATGGTCAATGCGATCCAAATCTTTGACAAACAAGAACGTGCTGAACAAACAGAAGCCGTTAAAAAAGAAGCGGTTGCCTTTTTTGAAGCTAAATACGCTGATCATGATGAAGCAGCTCGTATCAAAAAAGAAGTCAAGAAAATTGTTGAAGATCTGGAAAAAGATGAAGTACGCCGTTTGATTACGGAAGATAAAATTCGCCCAGATGGTCGTAAAATCGATGAGATTCGTCCATTAGCTTCTGAAACAGGTGTTTTACCAAGAGCTCATGGTTCTGGTTTATTCACACGTGGACAGACTCAAGCGTTGTCTATTGCAACTTTAGCGCCTCTAGGAGAACATCAAATTATTGATGGCTTAGGCATTGAAGAAAGCAAACGATTTATTCATCATTACAATTTCCCTCAATTCTCAGTTGGTAGCACTGGCCGTGGCCGTGCGCCAGGTAGACGTGAAATTGGGCATGGTGCTTTAGGCGAACGAGCTATGGCTCAAGTAATCCCTAATGAAAAAGATTTCCCTTACATGATCCGTGTTGTTTCAGAAGTGTTGGAATCAAATGGTTCTTCTTCTCAAGCAAGTATTTGTGCAGGAATCTTAGCATTGATGGATGCCGGTGTACCGATCAAAGCTCCAGTTGCTGGTATTGCAATGGGATTAGTCAGTGATGGAAACAACCACACTGTTTTAACCGATATCCAAGGGTTGGAAGACCACTTAGGCGATATGGACTTTAAAGTTGCTGGAACTGCTGAAGGAATCACAGCATTGCAAATGGATATCAAAATCCAAGGTATCACTCAAGAAATCCTAACTGAAGCATTGACTCAAGCTAAAAAAGCTCGTATGGAGATTTTAGATGAATTAGTGTCTACTATTTCTGAACCACGCAAAGAATTGAGCAAGTATGCTCCAAAAATCGAAATGATGCAAATCAAACCAGAAAAAATCAAAGTAGTTATTGGCCGCGGCGGAGACCAAATCAATGCTATCATTGAAGAAACTGGCGTAAAAATCGATATCGATCAAGATGGAAAAGTCAGCATTGCTTCTGATGACGCTGAAATGATTCAACGTGCCAAAGAAATCATTGAAGAATTGACAAAAGATATTGAAGTAGGTCAAATCTACAACGGTACTGTCAAACGTGTTGAAAAATTTGGTGCATTTGTTGAAATTGCTAAAGGTAAAGATGGTTTAGTGCATATTTCTCAATTAGACACTAAACGTGTAGCAAAAGTAGAAGACGTGGTCAATATTGGAGATAAAATAGAAGTTAAAGTTATTGAAATTGACCGTCAAGGACGCATCAATCTTTCACACAAAGTATTGATGGCAGATGACGAACAAGAAAAAACGGAATCAAACTAATGAACCAAAGAGAAGACCGTACTGAGTTTTTCAGTACGATCTTCTCTTTTTTACTCTTCAGTTGGCGTTAGGCGGATAGAAACGCATTTGTAAGGTTGTTCTGCATAAGCTTCAAGAAAGCCGTCTTGAATAATAGTTTCTTTAGCAAGTTCTTTTTGTTTAAACGTACAACTGAAAGATTCTTCAAAAGGAAAGGGGTCGATCTCTATGGTTTTTTCATCTACCTAATTCAATTTTATCCGTTCGTCCGTTAAACCTAAAACGTCAGGAATCTCCAACCCGTCTTTGAAAAATGGGTGAGTAGTTTCCTTATCAGTTTCTGGTTCAGTGATCGCTGCAAAAAGAGAGATCCCATCTAAGAGATTAAGCAACCCAAAATGATACAAAAATTGTGCTTCATCGAAATGAGGCAAAGTCTTTTTGATCTGGAACTGACGCTGTTCCTCATGCTGCACAAATTGTTTAGCAGCAGCAGCTTTTTCTTCAGCAAAAAAGTTTTGATAATGACAGCTGCACAAGAGAGCCGCATAGGGATTTCTTTTTCTATTACATCTATCCCATGTTGATAAAGGACTAATTTTGCCATCATAGGAAAGTCGATAAAAGAATAAGGTTGCTGAGTTCGATCGTTCCAAAAAGGCTGTTTATCAAAGTTTTGCCAGCCATAATCATGCATCGAGATGGCATAATGCACAGAAGGATAGAAGGCTGAGTTTTTAATGTTCTGGTACTTCCAATGAGTTAACATCTCACCAGAAACGATGGAATGGTGGAGTTGTTCTGTTAATGTAAATGATTCTTTGTGTTCTTTTGAAATCATCTGTACTTCATCCTTTCTGTTTTTGTTTCTATAGACGAGTGATCAGAATACTTCACTGCCATTATAAAGAAAATAGAGAGAAATAAAAAAATAGAGAGTTCAAATCCTGTCAGCAGCTGCCTAAAGATTTTGTTTGGTATGATTTCGCCAGTAATTATGCTAAAATGAGTAAGGGTATTATTCGAAAGCATCAATATAAGTTAAATAGTAATCGATCAGGAGTGAAAGTTATGAATGGGTATTCAGTTGCAGTAGTTGGAGCCACTGGAGCAGTGGGAACCAAAATGATCAAAATGTTGGAAAACGCAGCTTTTCCAATCAAAGAGGTAACCTTATTGGCTTCTAAACGTTCAGCTGGGAAAAAACTACTTTTTAATGGCGAAGAAATTGAAATTCAAGAAACAACCAATGAATCATTTGATGGAATCGATATTGCATTATTTAGTGCGGGAGGAGACATATCAAAACAATTTGCTCCTGAAGCCGTGAAGCGCGGAGCAATCGTAATCGATAATACGAGTGCATACCGTATGGATCCAAAAGTTCCTTTGGTTGTACCTGAGGTGAATGCTGAAGCTTTAAAACATCACCAAGGAATCATTGCGAACCCTAATTGCTCGACCATTCAAATGGTAGCAGCCTTACATCCGATACGAAATAAATTTGGGCTGAAGCGAGTGATTGTTTCTACCTATCAAGCAGTCAGTGGTGCTGGAAATGCTGCTCTAAAAGAAATGCATGCTCAAGCACAGCACATGTTGAACGATGAGCCGTACGAAGCTCATATCCTGCCTTCTGGTGGAGACAAGAAGCATTTTCCAATCGCATTCAACGCGTTGCCTCAAATCGATGTCTTTGATGAAGAGGGGTATACAAAAGAAGAATGGAAAATGACGAATGAAACCAAAAAAATCATGGGAGACGATGCAATCAAAGTATCCGCTACATGTGTGCGGATCCCAGTGGTATTTGGCCATTCAGAATCCGTTTATATTGAAGTGAAAGATGAAACAGCTTCAGTGGAACAAATTCAATCGTTGCTAAATGAAGCTCCCGGAATCATTCTTCAAGATGACCCGACTCAACAGCTTTATCCCACCGCATTAGCTACACAGGGCGAAAAAGAAGTGTTTGTCGGTCGTATTCGAAAAGATTTAGACGATGAAGCTGGTTATCATATGTGGATCGTATCCGATAATTTATTAAAAGGTGCGGCATGGAATTCGGTACAAATAGCCGAAAAAATGCATGAATTAGGTTTATTAAGCGTCAAAGCGTAAAAAAATCGCATTACAGGAAGGTGAGAGTTTGGATATTCAACGTGCAAGAATCATTACAGCAATGGTCACTCCTTTTGATCAAGAAAATAAAGTAGACAATGAACAATTAAAAAGATTTATCGAATACTTAATTTCAACAGGCACTGAAGGAATCGTGGTCGGTGGCACAACAGGCGAATCACCAACCCTTTCCCATGACGAAAAATTGGCTTTGTATCAAAAAACGGTTGAATATGTTGCTGGACGTATTCCCATTATTGCAGGGACTGGTTCAAACAATACTGCTGAAACGATTTCTTTTACGCAAGAAGTGGAAAAAATCAACGGTATCGATGCAGCATTGGTTGTTACTCCATATTATAACAAGCCGAATCAAGCTGGATTATTCGCTCACTTTGAAGCTGTAGCCAAAAGTACCGCATTACCAATCATGATCTACAATGTTCCAGGCAGAACCAGTGTGTCGATAGATCCAGAAACGACTATTCGTTTATCTGGCATTGATAATGTGATAGGGATCAAAGAATGTGCAGGGTTGGATGCGATGAGCCAAATCATCTCACATACGTCTGAAGACTTTTTGGTTTACACCGGTGAAGATAATTTATCCCTTCCAGCTAAAGCCATTGGAGCCAATGGGGTGGTTTCGGTAGCCAGTCAAGTATTTGGTAAAGAAATGTCCGAGATGTACGACGCTTTAGAAGACGGGCAATTGAAACGAGCGGCTGAACTATCTGCTGAGCTGTTACCAAAAATGGACAGTTTGTTTTCTGTTCCTTCTCCGGCACCCACAAAATGTGTGTTGAATCACAATGGGGTAGCTGTTGGAGGATTGAGATTGCCTTTAGTAGAATGTACGCCTGAAGAAAAAGAAAGTATCTTAGCAATTTGTTATCCATAAAAGTATCAACAATGTAATGAAAGAAAACCAAAGAGGTGAAGTAATGAGTAAAGTTAAAATCATTCCACTTGGTGGCGTGCGTGAAAATGGTAAAAATATGTACGTTGTGGAAGTAGATGAAGAAATTTTTGTTCTGGATTGCGGATTGATGTATCCAGAAACAGAATTATTTGGAATCGATGTTGTCATTCCAAATTTTGATTATTTAGAAGCAAATAAAGATCGTGTTACTGCAGTGTTCTTAACACATGGACATGAAGATTCTATAGGAGCTTTACCGTATTTTCTGCAAAAATTCAATGTGCCGGTATTTGGTACTGAATTAACAATGGCGTTAGCTAAAATGAGTGTCGAAGAAAAAGGACAAGTGGCTCATTTTGATGATTACCATGTAGTCGATGAGCATACCGAAATTGAATTTGGCAACGCAGTAGTGAGTTTCTTTAGAACCACTCACTCTATCCCTGATTCTGTCGGAATCGTTGTTAAAACGGATGAAGGCAGCATTGTCTATACAGGAAACTTTAAGTTTGATCAGAGTGCTAAACCGATGTATAAAACAGATTTAAACCGCATCAGCGATATCGGCAGAAGCAATGTATTGGCACTGTTAAGTGATTCTAGTGAAGCTGAAAGTCCTGTTGAAAATGTGAGTGAATTGAAAGTTGCTGAAGAAGTATTGGATACTTTCCAAAATACAAATGGACGAATCATTGTGGCCGCTGTGGCCAGCAATATTCTAAGAATCCAACAAGTATTGGACGCAGCACATCGTTCCAATCGTAAAATCTTTATTACCGGAAAACATTTGGAAGAGATTGTCGACAAAGCATTAAAATTAGACAAATTGCAATTGCCAAGCGATGAATTGATCGTTTCTGTAAAAGAGATTGAAAAATACGAAGACCAAGAAATCGTTGTACTTGAAACAGGGAGCACCGGCGAACCGATCCAAACCTTACAACGTATGGCAAAAGGCAAGCATCCGCAAGTGAATATCAAAGAAGGCGATCTAGTTTATATCGTGACTAGCCCTTCAAATGAAATGGAAGTTACAGTAGCCACTACTGAAAATATGGTTTACCGTGCTGGTGGAGAAGTGAAACAAATCACCGATAATCTGAAAGCTTCTGGACATGCTACACCGAACGATCTGAAGTTGATGATTAACTTGATCCAACCGAAGTACTTCATCCCTGTAACGGGAGAGTACCGTATGTTAGCAGCTCATGCTGACTTGGCTCATGAAGTAGGGATCTCATATAAAAATATCATTATTCCTGGCAAAGGAGATATCATGGAATATTCTCATAACCGCTTGACAATGTCTGGTCAAGTAGAATCTGGGAATACTATGGTAGACGGTATTGGAATCGGGGATATTGGAAATATTGTCTTGCGTGACCGTAAGCTATTGTCTCAAGATGGGATTCTGATCGCTGTGGTGACAATTAATCGTAAAACAAAAGAAATTACGTCTGGTCCACAAGTCATGACTCGTGGTTTTGTATACGTCAAAGAAAATACGCAATTGATTGAACAAAGCAGCGAAATGGTCCAAAAAGTCGTTGAAGAGAACTTACAGCAAAATGAATTTGAATGGGGAGCTTTGAAGCAAGACATCAGAGACTCATTAAGCAAATTCTTGTTCGATAAGACACGCAGAAGACCGGTTATCTTACCGATCATTATGGAAGTCAGCAATTCAAAACGCAGAAGATAAATTAAGGCATAGGCTAGGACATTTGTCCTAGCCTTATTTAAAACCCTTAATGGGTCGTTCAAAAAGTGGTTCTACAATATTTGACGTTGGTAAGTAAAAAAATTAATTCTAAACTTTTTAGAAGCTCATTCCTAGAAATTTATGGAGGACTATGGGGTTGCTTGTAGCCATGGAAAAGGAAGCAATGGGAATTACTTAGCGTTAGGCTTTAGCCGTTACGCTAAGTTTGAAGCTTGCAAGTCTTGAGATGTGGTTTTCAGCTCAAGGCGGTCCCATGGCGGTCCATAAGCAACCCCATAGGCTGGAGGAAATTTCTCTACCAACGCTAGAAGATGAAGAACCCAAAAAGTTTAGAGAGGACAAAATATGAAAACAGACCTTCAAAAAGAGATTTTAAAGCAGACAGAACAGTTTGTCTTTCAGTTATTGAAGAAAGACGCTTCCGGACATGATTGGTGGCATATTCATCGTGTACGTAATCTAGCCTTGCAAATGGCAGCTGAAGAACCCGGGGAAGTAGATGCTTTTATTTGTGAGATGGCTGCATTGCTGCATGATGTCCCAGATGAAAAATTAAATGAGACACCTGAAGCAGGAGAAAAAAAATTAACCGATTGGTTGAATCAGCTATCTTTAACCCACGCCGAAAAAGAGTCTCTTTTATTTATTGTGCTGAACTTGTCCTATAAAGGTGGAACCAATAAAATAGAGATGACTTCTATAGAGGGAAAACTCGTGCAAGATGCAGATCGGTTAGATGCCATTGGAGCAATCGGTATTGCCAGAACAATGGCTTATTCGGGTTCCCGTGGTCGGTTGATTCATGATCCTTCTAAAATGCCGAGAGAAGGGGTATCTTACGAAGAGTATCGATCTGGAGAAGATACAGCGATCATGCATTTTTATGAAAAATTATTAAAGTTGAAAGACACGATGAATACTCAAACAGGAAGATCTTTTGCTGAAAACAGACACCAGTTTATGGAACAGTTTTTGCAAGAATTTTATTTGGAGTGGGATGGGTTGAAGTAATCAGAGTATTGCAAATCAGAGAAATTAAGAACGTTTCAAGAGACATTTATTAGTCCTGTCTGTTATTCTTATACTGAAAAAGAATAATGAAAAAGGCAAGGTGAAGGGCTATGGAAAAGATAATTCTAAGAGAAGCGGTTATAGAAGATGCTCCAAAATTAGAAAATTATGCCATTGATTCAAATTCTTATATTGTTAAGCCAATGGATGCTTTAACCGAGAGTATGCATGAAACTGAAAAACACCCGATTTTGATTTTAAAGGGGCAGGAATTGATTGGTTTTTTTATCCTTCAACTTGGAGTAGGGGTGTCCACTTTTACAGACAATCCAAAAGCAATTCTATTTAGAGCACATTCGATTGATTTGAATTATCAAGGAGAAGGATATGCTAAAAAGTCTTTAGAACTGCTGCCCGACTATGTGCGCTATCATTATCCCATGATCAACGAAATTGTGTTGTCTGTCTCTATAGACAATATCAGCAGTCAAATGCTGTATATTCAATCAGGTTTTTCAAATACTCAACAACGGATCAACATAGGGGACAGTATAGAATTTGTATTAGCTAAAAAGTTAGACTAATCAAATCGTTTCAACCCGGAGAGCAGTATTGACAAGGGTTGAAATATTCGGTATAGTGAATAGGTAAAAACTGAATGAACGTCCATCACAAAGGGGTGCTTTTTTAAGCTGAGATTGAATCGATGATTCTGACCCTTCGAACCTGTTCGTTAGCACGAGCGTAGGAATTGTGACAGAGCACAAAAGTATGTAGTCTAATTACTCAAGTGATCTCCTCCTTTGTTGTTTGGCATTGTTCAAATTATAAAGGAGGTTTTTTTATGCGCAACAAAAAGTTTGGTGTGTGGATAGAAGGGACGATTATAGCTGCTTTAGCCATTGTATTATCGCTTATCCCAACAAATATCGGTCCGTCTTTTACAGTTTCATTAGGGATGGTGCCTCTCACGCTTTATGCGTTTAGGAGAGGTTTTGTTCCAGCAGTTTATGCTGGTTTTTTATGGGGGATCTTGCATTTTGTAATTGGTAATGCCTATATTCTAAGTCCTTTACAAGGATTTATTGAATATTTTATTGCCTTTGCCTTTGCAGGTTTCGGAGGATTATTTGCTGCTAAAATCCATTCGCTCAGTCAAACCGATCAGACGGTTAAATTGAATCTGTACATTGTTCTGGGAACATTTTCCGGTACGATGGCACGATTCTTCTGGCATTTTGTAGCAGGTTATTATTTCTGGGGCAGCTACGCACCAGAAGGAATGAGTGCTTTGCTGTATTCTTTCGTGACACAGATTTTGAGTGGAGTAATCACAGCGGTCGTAGTCAGCATCTTACTGATAGCGATCAAAAAAACAGCACCACAATTATTTTCATCAACAACACGTTAATACAAGATCAAAGGACGGGATATTACTATCTCGTCTTTTTTTTTAAAGCTAAAAAGAGTTGTCGGTCAAAATTATGATTGACTTTTTTTTCGACTAGTACATACTAAATAAGTAATGTTATCCTTTTTAGGAGAATGCATTAAGCAACCCATAAGGAAGTGAAGCACATATGACAAAAAATAAAAGTGAAAAAAAGAAATCCCAATGGAGTACCGTGATTCTTGTAATGGGAGGTTCAGCAATTATTGGTTTAACGATTGGTTTTGTTGCAGGAGTATTTTTGGAAACTGATGCAATTGAATTAAATTTAAGTCTGTTGTTTATTGGGTTCATAGCTTTTTTTATCAGTTATTTGATACATATTTTACTTCATG
Source organism: Desemzia sp. FAM 23988 (assembly GCF_045528365.1). Classification (NCBI taxonomy): domain Bacteria; kingdom Bacillati; phylum Bacillota; class Bacilli; order Lactobacillales; family Carnobacteriaceae; genus Desemzia; species Desemzia sp. FAM 23988. The sequence continues at coordinate 112,081 of NZ_JBGQQS010000001.1, read as the reverse complement.
AAATGGGTCATTTGGTATTTGGATTGATGACCGGCTATGCTTATGTTTCTTTCCGAATAGGTTCCTTGACGTTAGTCAAAGAAGAAGGAAGTATCCAACAAAAACGAATGAACTTACCTGGTACAGGAGGACAATGTTTGATGTCCCCTCCTGCATACAACGAGGGTGATTTTCCATTTGTGTTATATAATTTAGGCGGAGTTTTAATGAATGCAGTGCTTTCTATCGCACTATTTGGGCTAATCTTTAACGGTGTATTTTCCCCCCCTATCTTGATGACAATTTTGAGTGCTTTTGCATTAGCAGGTTTGTTTACAGCAGCAACCAATGGAATTCCGATGAAAATGGGAGGCATACCAAATGATGGCTACAATTTGTATTTGTTGTTAAAAAACCAAGAAAATAAATACGCTTTTTACACCCAACTCAAAATAAATGCTTTGATGACACAAGGAAAACGAGTGAAAGATATTCCGCTAACAACTCTTCAATTAGAAGGAGAAAAAGACTATTCCAATCCTTTAAAAGTCGCCATGTATTTATTGGAATATAACTGGTATATAGATCAGTTGAAATTTGAAGAAGCGAGACTATGCTTAACAGCTTTTGATCCGTATATAGAAGAAATGTCAGTGTTATATAAGAATGAATTAACTTGTGAACGCTTGTTTTTAGAGTTGATTCAAGATGCAGACCCATTCGTAGTGAAGAAATTTTATACCAAAGAATTACAGAAATACATTAAAATGACGACTTATTTGCCGAATAAGAAACGGTTAATGATGGCTTATGAAGCTTTCCATCAACGGAATTACCCCAAAGCTATGGAATATTATAATGAATTGCAGAAAACCGCGACTATATACCCTGTAAAAGGCGAATCAGCTATGGAACGGATATTGGGAGAGTGGATAAAAGAAAAAATGTCCTTTCTTACTATGGCTGATGAGAAAAAAGAGTATGATAGCTAAGGTGATGACACGACAAGTCGATATCTATTTGTTCAATGAGGAGTGCTTTTATTTGAAGAAAAAGAATGTTGGAAAGAGATGTGAGTTTTAATGAATTACGTTTTTTATTTTATTTCATTATTATTAACGGTTAATACTGTATTTGCAGCTGTTACAGTGTTTCGAGAAAAGAGAGATATTGCAGCTACTTGGGCGTGGTTGCTGGTATTAAACTTTTTGCCGGGTATAGGATTTATCATTTATTTTTTTATTGGCAAAAAGATCTCCAGAGAAAAGATTTTTGATATACAAGCTCAAGAAAGTATCGGTATGCCAGAGTTGGTGGAAGCTCAGAAACAAATGCTGATCGAAGAAGAAAAATTGTTGTCTAGCCAACAGTCCACTGAGGATTCGAAAGAAATTACCAGTTTGTTTTTGGAAAGCAGCGAATCCATGTTAACAAAAGGAAATGTCGTAGAAATGTTTACAGACGGCAAAGAAAAATTTAAATCGCTGATTCGCGATATTTACAAAGCAGAAAATCATATTCATATGATTTATTACATATTTCATAATGATCAGATAGGAAATATGGTATTGAAAGCTTTAGAAGATAGAGCAGCAGCAGGCGTAGAAGTCTTGGTCATTTACGATGCATTAGGCTCTCGCGCTTTGAAACTGGCTTCATTTAAAAAATTAAAAGAATTAGGCGGACAAGTCGAGACCTTTTTTGGATCAAAATTGGGCTTGATCAATTTTCGAATTAACTTCCGAAATCATCGCAAAATTGTCGTTATCGATGGAAAAATCGGGTATATCGGCGGCTTTAATGTAGGAGACGAATACTTGGGCAAAGACAAGAAATTCGGCTATTGGCGAGATACTCATTTAAAAATAATCGGAAATGGAGTGCTGGCCTTGCAAAGTCGGTTTATCATGGACTGGAATGCAGCTGTACCTACCAATAAAATAGAATATGAAGAGAGGTATTTTCCTTATATCCAACGAAAAGGGAAAACCAACCTGCAGATCGTATCCAGTGGTCCAGATACAGAGATCCAACAAATAAAAAAAGGGTACATCAAAATGATCAGTATGGCAGATAAAACTGTTTATATCCAAACCCCTTATTTTGTGCCAGATGATGCACTGATTGAAACGTTGCAAATAGCTATTATGTCGGGAATAGATGTTAAAATTATGATTCCCAATAAGCCGGACCATCCTTTTATTTACCAAGCTACGTTATCGTATGCAGCGCAAATGGTAGATGCGGGAGCAGAAGTGTACATCTATGATAATGGATTCCTGCACAGTAAAACGATCGTCATCGACGGAGAAATCTGCTCAGTGGGTACAGCCAACTTTGATATCCGAAGTTTTAAACTGAATTTTGAAGTAAATGCTTTCATGTATGACCCGGCAATAGCCAAGCAACAAGAAGCTTATTTCTTTAAAGATATGGAAAAAAGTTATTTATTTACGAGGGAATTAATCGAAAAACAATCTTCATGGGTCAAATTCAAACAAAGTTTCTCACGTTTATTGTCACCGATTTTATAATAAGTAAAGGCTATCAAAAGGAAGCAGGTTAATCAACTACTTCCTTTTTTTGCATCCTTGTAAATGAAGCAGTTTATTTTGAAAATGTTATGAAAACTTGTGTTTGAGCAGATTATTTGTAATTTCTTTCCATTTATGCAACACTTGTATAAAGTACAATTAAAAATAAAACCTAAAGAGGTGGACTAAATTGATCGAATTTAAGAATGTATCTAAAATATATAAAGACGGCACAAAAGCAGTAGAAAATATAAATTTAACCTTTAATGATGGGGAGTTTATTGTTTTTATTGGAACGAGTGGGAGTGGGAAAACAACTTCTATGCGGATGATCAATCGTATGATCGAACCTAGTAAAGGCCAAATTCTGATTGATGGGGAAGATATCATGAAGAAGGATGCAGTTGAACTGCGTAGAGGAATCGGCTATGTGATTCAACAAATCGGACTTATGCCGCATATGACGGTTTATGAAAACATTACTTTGGTTCCGAAATTGTTGAAATGGCCAGAGGAAAAGAAAAGGGAAAGAGCAGAAAGATTGATCAAACGAGTGGATCTGCCTAAAGAGTTCTTAGATCGTTACCCTAATGAACTTTCTGGAGGGCAACAACAACGGATTGGTGTTATTCGGGCATTAGCTGCTGATCAGGATATTATTCTCATGGATGAACCTTTTGGTGCGTTAGACCCGATCACGAGAGATGCTTTGCAAGAATTGGTCAAGCACCTTCAAGAAGAGATGGGACGCACCGTTGTTTTTGTTACTCACGATATGGACGAAGCATTGCAATTGGCTGACCGTATTGTCATTATGCAGAATGGTCAAGTGGTGCAATTTGACACTCCTGAAAATATTTTAGCCAACCCCGCAAATCAATTTGTTGAAGATTTCCTCGGAGAAGACCGCTTATTGCAAGCTAGACCTTCCATTCAGACTGTTGACCAAATCATGATCAAAAATCCCGTTTCTGTAACTCCAGGGAAATCTTTACAAGATGCTATTCGATTGATGCGCGACCGTAAAGTAGATACCTTATTTGTTACTGATGACTCAGGTGTTTTAAAAGGAATGGTAGGACTGGAAGACATTGACCGTTACCGCAGAACAGCGACCAGTGTTGGTGATGTGATGCAAGGTGAAATCCGCTTTGTCCGTTCGGGCACATTGTTGCGTGATACTGTTCAACGTATGTTGAAAATCGGATTTAAAAATATCCCGGTCGTAAATCAAAAAGGGAAATTGATTGGATTGGTAACAAGAGGTTCTCTTGCAGAAATCGTGTACGACAATATTTGGGGAGATCTGGAAGAAGCAAAAGATATTCCCTTGGGAACTACTCCTGAAATAAGTGGAGAGCAATAGAAAGGACGGGTATGCATGATAGATTTTTTAACTGACAATGGTTCGCAACTTCTATTATTGACATGGGAGCACCTATATATATCCGCTATTGCTTTAGTTTTAGGGATACTTGTAGCTGTACCCATCGGAGTTATACTGACTAGATATAAACGAATCGCAAGTGGGTTCATTAGTGCAATCACAGTGTTGCAGACTATACCATCACTAGCTTTATTGGCCTTAATGATTCCATTGTTCGGAATTGGAAAATTCCCAGCTATTATTGCGTTATTTTTGTATTCTTTGATGCCAATATTGAGAAATACGTATATTGGGATGGAAGGAGTAGACAAAGATTTGATCGATGCAGCTAAAGGGATGGGAATGACTAATAGGCAATTGATTTTCTCTGTTGAGTTGCCGCAAGCAGCTCCTGTTATCATGGCTGGCATACGTTTATCTGGTGTGTATGTTATTGCATGGGCTACTTTAGCTTCTTACATTGGCGGAGGCGGTTTAGGCGACTTTATCTTTAACGGCTTAAACTTATATATTCCCGAGTTGATTATTGGTGGAACGATCCCTGTTACCATACTAGCGTTGCTGGTAGATTTTCTTTTAGGAAAAGTAGAAGAAAAAGTCACTCCAGTCAACTTGCGAACTGCGAAATAGGAGGATACAACATGAAATATTTGAAGAAGAAAAAAACGATTGCCTTGTCGCTTTTTAGCGCGTTGGCTTTAGCAGGGTGTTCTCTACCAGGTCTTGGAAGCGGGACATCTGGTGAAGTAATCACAGTAGCTGGTGTAACTTCGACAGAAGGATTGATCATGAGTTATGTAGTTGAGGGAATGGTCGAGCATTATATGGATGATATAGATGTTCAAGTCATCAATAATTTAGGTTCTTCAACAGTAAGTCATCAGGCTTTATTAAATGGAGATGCAAATATTGCTGGTGTTAAATATACTGGGACTTCATTGACGGGAGAATTAGGTCTTGCGCCGATCACAGATCCTGAAGAAGCCCTGAAAGTAGTTGTGGAAGGGTTCCAAACGGAATTTGATCAAACGTGGTTCCCTTCATATGGGTTTGCTAACTCATATGCCTTTATGGTGACACAAGAAACAGCTGATGAATATGATTTGGAAACAATCAGTGATTTGGAACCATACGCTCAAGATATGCAGGCTGGTGTGGACAATTCGTGGATCGAACGAGAAGGAGACGGGTACGATGCTTTCTTAGATACTTATGGATTTGACTTTAACAGAGTTTACCCTATGCAAATCGGTTTGGTTTATGATGCTTTGGCCGCTGGGGAAATGGATATCATCTTAGGTTATTCTACAGATGGACGTATTGCCAGTTATGATCTGGTAGTTCTAGAAGACGATTTGAGGTTATTTCCTCCTTACGATGCAAGTCCTGTTGCTACTAATGAGGTATTAGAAAATTATCCCGAATTAGAAGAAATTTTATTGAAACTAGAAGGAACGATCAGTGAAGAACAGATGCAAACAATGAATTATGAAGCAGACAACAATTTAAAAGAGCCGCAAGTAGTTGCGGAAGAATTTTTACAAGACAACAACTATTTTGAAGATACGTCAGTTTCTACGAACGGAGGGGAATAGCATGAATATTACAGACATGAATGTTTTCGAGCAATTGATTTATTATTTCTCTCAAAACGGTGCTTATGTGTGGAGTCAATTTATTCAGCATTTTTTGATGTCGATATATGGCGTTTTATTTGCAGCCATCATTGGTATCCCAATCGGTTTTTGGATTTCCAGACATGGAAATTTAGCTAAATGGGTAATCGGGATAGCCAATGTGCTTCAAACGATCCCTTCCTTAGCTATGCTGTCGATATTGATGTTAGGTTTTGGTTTAGGAGCTACAACCGTAGTCGTGACGATTTTCCTTTATTCTCTACTGCCGATTCTAAAAAATACCTATGCGGGAGTCCGAAGTGTAGATGACAGTTTGCTAGACACTGGAAAAGGTATGGGAATGACAAGAAGGCAAGTCACTACAATGGTAGAATTGCCGTTAGCTTTATCGGTTATCATGGGTGGAATTCGTAATGCCCTTGTAGTTGGTATTGGTATCGGAGCCATAGGAACCTTTATTGGTGCTGGAGGATTAGGGGACATTATCGCAAGAGGGGTTAATGCCACTGATGGTGGAGCGATTATCCTAGCTGGTGCTATTCCAACTGCTTTAATGGCTGTTATTGCCGATGTCGTTTTAGGATGGATCGAAAAAAAATTAGATCCGACACAATCCACCCGATTGTTCGAGTCAAAGGTAGCGCAACCAAAAAATTAAGCACTAAAAAACAAAAGATACAGGGTTCATTTATACGGAATCCTGTATCTTTTGTTTTTTTTTTGAGTTATTTAGCAGTGCGTTTTGTCAATTGGATATAGCGAATTTCATCCATTTTGATCATAGAGATTGTTTTTTTATCTAAACTAGACAGAATAATTTTCTCGTTATCTTTAGGAGAGATCATTAGTTTTCCAGTGTATTCATGAAAAGCGAAACTGTTGCTTCGATCAGTGGTTTGAATGATAATGGGTTTGGATTTTAAGTGAGCCTGTTCTAAAAAATAAAGGATTTGTTCCATTGGCATTTGGGGCAGTAGAGTGGGTGAAGCGGCATCTGTCAAAAATAATTTTGTTTTTTGCAAAAAGCTAAAAGCAGATAATGTTACGGCACTATTTTTTTCCATGTGTGCATCCTCCAAACATTTGTTCGTTTTCTATATTATACGAACAAATGTTCAATAATGCAATCTTTTATTTTCTCTTTTTAATTTTCGCAAAACCTGTCATAATAAAGAAGGAATAAAATACTAAAGGTCGGAGTGAGTTGAATGAGTTATAAATTGATCACAGATTCTTGTTGCGATTTGCCTTATACATTTATTGAAGAACAAGACATCGATGTAGTGAATTTAACTGTTCATATGAATGGAAAAGAATTGGTTGATGATATGGGCAAAATATTTGACCGCAATCAATTTTTTCAAGAATTAAAAGAAGGAGCTATGGCTACTACTTCTCAAATCAATATTGGTACATATATCGATGTGTTTGAAAAGTACGTAAAAGAAGAGATTCCTGTTTTGTATATAGCTTTTTCTTCAGCTTTAAGTGGTTCTTACAATAATGCTGTTGCGGCTGTAGAACAATTAAAAGAAGACTATACAAATGTGAATATCACTATTGTAGATTCCAAAGCTGCTTGTCTAGGAGAAGGTTTACTAGTTTATGAAGCTGCGATGCGCAAATCAGCAGGAGCTTCAATAGAGGAAGTTGCTAAATGGCTGGAAGACAATAAAATGAAGCTCCATTCGTGGGTCACTGTTGATGACATTAAACATTTGGAACGCGGAGGAAGAGTCTCTGCGTTATCAGCTACTTTAGGAACGTTATTGAACGTAAAACCTATCATAGTTGTTAATCCGGCAGGAGGTTTAGTACCAGCTGGTAAAGTCCGAGGACGTAAAAAGTCTTTACACCATTTAGTGAGTAAAACCGTTGAAGGAATTATAAACCCTGAACAACAAACCATTTTTATTGGGCATGTAGGTGTACCAGACGAAGCTGAGATGGTAAAACAAGAACTCCTAGAGCAAATCACTGTAAAAGATATCAAGATTTATCCGTATGGACCAACGATTGCGTCTCATACTGGGTATGGTTCACTCTCGATTTTTTCTATGGGAGAAGAAAGAGTATAAGAGACGTTAGTTATTATTGATTAAATATTTTTAAGCGTGTAAAGTTGGTATATGTTATACTATATATATTGTTGTAACAGTAAAAAAGTGCTATTATTTTTAGTATGTAGGAAATGTCCAGAGTAAGATAAATTCTATATAGAGTAATGCAATTGTTACTCATTATTAAAAAAACTTAACGCCCTGATTGAATAACCGATATAGATCTTGCATGCTTAGTCTATATTGACGAAATAATTCGATTGTGTTAATGTTTTATTAGTTAAATAAGCAAAATCGGTTGGGCATTAGCTTTCAAGAAGACGTCTTCTAGGGTGAGAAGATTCTTCTTTGCTGATGTCTTTTTTTGCACTTTTAAGGGGGTGAAGGAATGGGACTCGAAGCTGTTGAATATGTTAAACAAGCTGAAGAAAAAATTGAAGAATTGCGAAAAAATAGTCAATCTGAAGCAGGGAAAATTGTTTCAGATGCTGAAAAAACAATTCAACACAATAAAGAAATCCTTGAACAAGATTTAACGAAATTTGAAGAGGATGAAAAAGAGAAATACAGCACATTGTTAGCAAATGATAAACAGGTTATTGCAGAGGAAGTTGCTCAAGAAAAAGAGAAGATTCAACAAGTTGTTGAAAAGAATAAAGATGAAGTTGTCAATGAACTATTGAAGGTGGTGTTTAAACGTTATGGCAATAGCTAAAATGAAACAAATAACACTTTTAGCGGAACAAGCCAATAAAGAGCAGCTTTTAAAAGCAGTACAAGAGTTGCAAAAGCTTGAACTATTTGATTTGTCAACTTTAGAAGAAACTGAATTACTTGATTATTATTCTCGTGAAACTCTACCTCAAAACAGAGGCATCTATGAGGAAAATATGAAAACGATTCAAAGTACATTGGCTTATCTAAATCAATACGTCAAACAACCCAGTGCTTTGAAAAAAATGCGACAAGGAAGAAAAGAGTATACACTAAAAGAATTGGAACAAAAAGTGGCTGATTTTCCTTTAGATCGAGTAATTGATGAAGTTAGACAAATCGAAAAAGAAATAATTGATATTAATCAACAACGGAAAAGTTTAACAGATACCGAAAACTTTTTAAGAAGATGGGAACGGTTGGACTTTAATCCAAATGATTTAGATGACTTTAAGGTAACTACCGGCAGGATAGGAGTTATTTCATCAGTAAATGCTGATAGTTTTAACGCCGCTTTAAAAGATTCCGGTTTTGCTTATGTGGAAGAAATTTTCCGATACAAAGATGAAGCAGCTTATTTGGTTATTGCGCCATCTGATTCATTTGCTGAAGTAAATGAAGTGTTAAATCAATTTCAATTTACAAATCTGAATTATCCTTATCACTCTTTGCCAAAAGAAGAGCTGAAGTCAGTTTTAAGCTCTTTGAATAAACTTTCTGAAGAAGAAAAACAATTGAAAGAAAAACTACGTAGTTATAACTCAGATATAGATCACTTAAAACTATCAGAAGAATATTATTTCAACTTAGTTCAACGTGAGAATGCTAAATCTTTGTTATTAAATGGAAGCAGTTTGTTTATTTTAAATGGGTGGCTTGAGGAAGAAGAAGTTTCTGATTTAACTACTTTATTAGATAAACATATTGGGCAAGAAAATTATGCGATTATGTCTGACGACATCCGCAGTAAAGACTATGCTTTTGTTCCAACAGTGTTGAAAAATAATGCTGTCGTTGAGCCTTTTGAAAGTGTTACAGAGATGTACAGTTTACCTAAGTATAATGATATAGACCCTACACCTTTTATGATGCCTTTCTATCTTGTTTTCTTTGGTATGATGAGTGCTGACTTAGGCTATGGTCTTGTACTGATGATCGGAACATTTGTGGCAATGAAATTTATGAAGTTAGACAAGGGTATGGGGAGATTTATACGATTTTTCCATTTACTTTCTTACTCAGTCATTGTTTGGGGTCTTATTTATGGAAGTTTCTTCGGTGCAACGTTACCGATACAATTGCTCTCTACGACGGATGATGTGATTACCATCCTTATTGTGTCAGTTATCTTTGGTTTCATTCAAATGGTTTATGGTTTAATGATAAATGGAGTAGTGAAATGGAAGCAGCAACAACGAGCTTCTAGTTACATTGATGGCTTAGCGTGGGCTGGAGTGTTAATCGGTTTAGCTCTTTTAGTAGTAGACATGATGATCATGCCAAATCCTGTGATACGCATCATATCCTATATCCTAATTTTTGCAAATGTCATTGGTATTATTTTAGTTTCTACTATGGCATCTAAAAATAAAGGACTTGGATTTGCATTAGGTCTATATAACTTATACGGGGTTACCGGATATGTAGGTGATTTAGTAAGTTATACTAGACTAATGGCTCTGGGAGTTTCAGGTGGTAGTATCGCAGTTGCCTTTAATATGATTGTACAATACCTTCCTACTCCAGCTCGATTCAGTATAGGTATCGTTCTCATCATAGCATTGCATTCACTAAATATTTTCTTAACCTATTTAAGTGCGTACGTGCATACTGCTCGTTTGCAATATGTTGAGTTTTTCGGCAAGTTTTATGAAGGTGGCGGTAGAGCTTTATCTCCACTAAAAACACTCGAAAAACATATTTATCTAAAGAAAGACTCAAAGTAAGATCAAAATAAAAAAAACAATTTAATTATAAATGGAGGAATTACAAATGGAAAACTGGTTAACATTTTTTGCTGAAAATAATGGTGGTTTAATGTTCGCTGCTTTAGGTGCAGCTATGGCAACAATCTTTGCAGGTATTGGATCATCTAAAGGTGTTGGGATGACAGGGGAAGCAGCTGCTGCTTTAACAACAGAACAACCGGAAAAATTTGGTCAAGCGTTGATTCTTCAATTGCTTCCAGGTACTCAGGGGCTTTATGGTTTCGTTATCGCCTTCTTGATTTTCTTAAATACAGGTGCAGACACTACTTTAGCACAAGGTATGTACATGTTTATGGCATCATTACCAATTGCATTTACTGGTTTGTTCTCAGGTATTTCTCAAGGACGTGTTGCTTCTGCAGGTATCCAAATTTTAGCTAAAAAACCTGAACATGCAACTAAAGGGATTATCTATTCTGCCATGGTAGAAACTTACGCTATCTTAGGATTCGTTATTTCATTCTTACTTGTATTAAATGGCTAATGATTCATTCTATAGTCTATAAAGTAAAACAGAATGGAGGGAAAACATGGCTGACTTAAAATTACTCACAGATCGATTAATGGAAAATAAACGATCAGAAATCCAAGTCGTTATTCAAGAAGCTGAAAAAGAAGCGCAACAATTAATCCAAGCTTCAAATGAGAACTTGGCAACCGAAAAACAAAGACGTCAAGAACGAATTCAGGCTGAACAAATGGCTCAATATGAAAAAGATAAAAATGCTTTATCCAATCAAAAAAGAAATCAATTGTTAGCTGAAAAACAACAAGCTATAACTGCTGTATTCGATTCAGCTAAAGAAAGAATGGAACAATTGAATCAAGAGGAATTCCAACAGTTTCTAGCTGCTGTTTTGGAGCAATACGAAAACAAAGAAGTAGAACTAGTGGTTGGAGAAAAATCTTGTTCATTTGTTTCTTCTCAATGGATAGAAAAGCAGAATCAAGCAGGGAAAGCTGTTCGTCTAAGTGATGAGCAAGTTTCTAAAAAAGCAGGATTTGTTATTCGTCACAAAGGTATCGACTACAATTACATTTTTGATGCTTTAGTCGATGATACGAGAGAAGATGTCTTACCAACTGTATCGCAAAAATTGTTTCAATAAGGAGGAGAATAAATGAAAGATACAGCATTTGCTGGATCGAATGCAAGAATCCGCGTTTATGAGAGCAGTCTCCTTCAAAATGATCAATTTGAACGTATGTTGCAAGCCAATAGTTTTGAAGAAGCAACTCTGGTCTTAAAAGATACTCCTTACCGTAATGATGTAGAAGAACTTTTAGAAACAAGAGATTACGATGCCTTGCTGACGAAAGAATTGCAACGTGTCTATGCAGAAATGTTTGCACTAAGTCCTGATCCTGACTTAGTGGAACTGTTTTCATTGCGGTATACGTATCACAATCTAAAAGTTTTATTTAAAGCTAAAATCACAGGAGAAGACTTTGACTCAATGCTGATTCCGATCGGGAAGGTACCAATGTCTGCTTACCGACAAGCTGTTGAGGTGGGTACCTCAGAAGACTTGGATCAAGCGTATATCGACAGCATACAAGAAGTTTTAATTGCAGAGGAAGAATACCACAATATTCAATCTGTAGACATTATCTTGGATCGTCGTTATTTTACTCATTTAAGATGGTTGGCTGAAAGAATAGGTAATGCAAAAATTCTTGATTTTGTGAAATATTACATTGACTTGAATAACTTATCTACTTTATCCAGAGCCATTAAACAACAAAAAAGCCGTAATTTCTTAGTCACTATTTTGTCCAGCTCTGGTAATATTCCAAAAGAAGAATTAGTAGAGTTAGGCAAAGAGGATCTAGAAAGTGCTGGGAAAATCTTATCTGAAGGTAATTTTGCTTCTATTGTGCAAGCTTCATTGGACACTGAAACACATGAGTTATCTCCAGTAAAAGTTGATTTAGAAACAGATAATGCTGTGATGGAAACGATGCAAAAAGCTAAATTACAGCCTTTTGGTCCGCTCCCATTATTAGCCTTTATTCACGCTAAAGAAACAGAAGTTAAAAACTTGCGGATGATTTTGGCAGGGAAAGAAAACGGCCTGCCAATAGAGAGCGTAAGAGAAAGGATGCGTATGAATTATGGCTCATAAAATTGGAGTAGTTGGAGATAAAGACTCTATCTTACCATTTAAAATGTTGGGCTTTGATGTTTTCTACGCATCTGAAGCCAAAGAAGCCAGAAAAACGGTTGATCACTTAGCCAAAAATGAGTATGGCATTATTTACCTCACTGAAGCATTGGGGGAAAAGATACCAGATACGATTAGTCGTTATGACAGCAAAATACAACCCGCAATTATTTTGATCCCCAATCATACTGGAACATTGAATATTGGGAAAAAACGCATTCAAGATAATGTTGAAAAAGCAGTGGGACAAAATATTTTATAGGAGGTAACCAGTTTGGATAAAGGAAAAATTGTAAGTGTCTCTGGGCCGCTTGTTACGGCTGAAGGCATGGAACATGCCAATATTCAAGATATCTGTAGAGTCGGGAATCTTGGATTGATTGGTGAAATTATTGAAATGCGAGGAAGCATTGCCTCCATTCAGGTATATGAAGAAACTTCAATGGTAGGACCAGGAGAACCAGTAGAAACAACAGGAGAAGCTTTATCTGTTGAACTTGCACCTGGGATTATGTCACAAATGTTTGATGGAATCCAAAGACCCTTAGATACTTTCTTGAATCGCGCAGAAAGTAACTATCTAAGTCGTGGTGTTTCTATTGAACCCCTAGACCGTGAGAAAAAATGGAAATTCAAACCAGCAGTTACTATTGGAACTAAAGTATCTACTGGAGATGTTATTGGACATGTTCAGGAAACACCAGTTGTGGACCATAAAATTATGGTTCCTGTGGGAGTAGAAGGAACAGTAACAGCTATTGAAGCTGGACAATTCAACATTACAGAAACGATCTACGTACTTGAAACAGAAGAAGGCAAAAAAGAATTTACGATGACTCAAAAATGGCCTGTTCGTAAGGGACGCCCAGCAGCTCGTAAATTAAACCCTACAACGCCTTTAAAAACAGGACAACGTGTTATCGATACGTTATTCCCAGTTGCTAAAGGTGGTTCAGCTGCTGTTCCAGGTCCTTTCGGTGCTGGAAAAACAGTTGTACAACACCAAATCGCAAAATATGCCGATGTAGATATCGTAGTATATGTTGGGTGTGGAGAACGTGGAAACGAAATGACGGACGTTATCAACGAATTCCCTGAATTGATTGATCCGAATACAGGCGAATCGATTATGGCACGTACGATTTTGATTGCCAATACTTCAAACATGCCCGTTGCAGCTCGTGAAGCTTCTATTTATACAGGGATTACGATTGCAGAATACTTCCGTGATATGGGATATAGTGTGGCTATCATGGCTGACTCTACTTCTCGTTGGGCAGAAGCGTTGCGTGAAATGTCTGGACGTTTAGAAGAAATGCCAGGGGATGAAGGTTATCCAGCTTATTTAGGAAGTCGTTTAGCTGAATTCTACGAACGTGCTGGAAAAGTTGTTGCTTTAGGTAATGAAGGCAGAGAAGGGAGCATCACTGCTATTGGGGCTGTTTCGCCTCCGGGTGGAGATACTTCTGAACCGGTTACTCAAAATACTATGCGTGTAGCAAAAGTATTCTGGGGACTAGATGCAGGTCTATCAAGAAAACGTCACTTCCCAGCCATTAACTGGTTGGACTCTTATTCACTTTATGTAAATGAAATGACAGCTTACATTGGTGAAACATTAGGTGTTGACTGGAACAAAATGGTTACTCGCAGTTCTTCTTTACTACAAGATGAAGCAGAACTACAAGAAATCGTTCAATTAGTTGGGGCAGAATCATTATCTGAAAGAGACCGCTTGAAATTAGTTATTGCACGTATGATCCGTGAAGACTACTTGCAGCAAAATGCTTTTGATGATGTAGATTCCACCACTTCTATCCAAAAACAATACGAAATGTTGCACACAATTCTGACTTTTGAAGAAGAAGCGAAAAAAGGAATGGAATTAGGCGCCTACTTTGATGAAATCATCCAAGGCACGGTAGACGTAAGAGAACGTATTGGTCGCGGTAAGTTCTTACCTGAGAATAAAATTGCTCAATTTGCAGACATACGTAACTCTATTCAAGAAACCATTCACCAAGTTGTTGAAAAAGGAGGAATGGATACAGATGCTTAAAGAATACCGTACAATCAATGAAGTTGTAGGTCCTTTGATGACTGTTGAAGGTGTCGAAGGGGTTAAATTTGATGAATTAGTAGACATTCAAATGCAAAACGGTGAAAAACGCAGAGGCCAAGTTTTAGAGATCAATGGCGACAAAGCCATGGTTCAAATCTTCGAAGGTCCTTCTGGAATCAACTTACGTGACACCAAAGTCCGTTTCACCGGTAAACCTTTATCTTTGGGAGTTTCTGAAGACATGGTTGGTCGTGTGTTTAACGGGATGGGTGAAGTAAACGACGGTGGCCCAGAAATTATTCCGGAAAAAACCTTAGATATCAATGGTGAAGCGATTAATCCTATGGCTCGTGACTACCCGGATGAATTTATTCAAACCGGTATTTCAAGTATTGACCACCTGAACACATTAGTTCGTGGACAAAAATTGCCCGTATTTTCTGGATCAGGTTTACCACATAAGGAATTGGCTGCTCAAATCGCTCGTCAAGCTTCAGTATTGAATTCTGACGAAAAATTTGCGGTTGTCTTTGCTGGTATCGGGATCACTTTTGAAGAAGCTGAATTCTTTATGGAAGACTTCCGTAAAACAGGTGCTATTGACCGTTCAGTAGTTTTCCTTAACTTAGCAGATGATCCTGCTATTGAACGGATCGCTACTCCACGTATGGCTTTGACAGCAGCTGAATATTTGGCCTATGAAAAAGGAATGCACGTGTTGGTTATCATGACGGACATGACAAACTATTGTGAAGCATTACGTGAAATTTCTGCTGCTCGTCGTGAAGTTCCTGGGCGTCGTGGATATCCTGGATATTTGTATACCAATTTGGCAACATTGTTTGAACGTGCTGGCCGTTTAGTTGGTTCAGAAGGTTCTGTAACACAAATTCCTATTTTAACTATGCCAGAGGATGATATTACTCATCCAATCCCTGACTTGACTGGTTACATCACTGAAGGACAAATTATTCTTTCTCGTGAGTTGTACAACAACAATGTTGAACCTCCAATCGATGTATTGCCTTCATTGTCTCGTTTGAAAGATAAAGGGACTGGGGAAGGTAAAACCAGAAAAGACCATTCTGCTACGATGAACCAATTGTTTGCTGCTTATGCAGAGGGGAAACAAGCTAAGGAATTAGCAGTTGTTTTAGGAGAATCTGCTTTATCCGATACAGACAAAAAGTTTGCAGCATTTGCGACTCAATTTGAGGAAGAATATGTAAACCAAGGATTCTATACAAACCGTACTATCGAAGATACGCTGGACTTGGGATGGAAATTGTTGTCAATCTTGCCTAGAACTGAATTGAAACGGATTAAAGATGATATGTTAGATGAATACTTACCAAAAGGGGAGTGAACCTAAATGGCTAAGTTGAACGTTAATCCGACACGTATGGAACTGGCGAACTTGAAAGACCGATTGAGTCTGGCAAGTCGTGGGCACAAATTATTAAAAGATAAACAAGATGAATTGATGCGTCAGTTTATTGAATTGATCAAAAAAAACAATCAACTGCGTACTGTGGTAGAAGACAAGCTGATTTCTGCAATGCAATCTTTCGTCATGGCGAAATCATTGCTGAATGAAAAATACATTGAAGAATTGGTGGCAGTTCCTCCACGCACGGTTAATTTAAGTGTTTATGAAAAAAATATTATGAGTGTTAACGTTCCGGTAATGAATTTTGATTACTCCGAAGAAGATGACAATACCAGTGATGTTTCTTATGGTTATTTAAATTCCAATAGTGAATTAGATGTTTCTATCGAAGAAATGTCAGCTGTTATGAAGGAACTTTTGGAGTTGTCAGAAATCGAAAAAACGTGTCAATTATTGGCGGATGAAATTGAAAGCACAAGACGTCGAGTGAATGCATTGGAATACCGCACTATTCCACAATTGGAAGAAACCATTTATTTCATTCAAATGAAATTAGATGAAAGCGAACGAGCTGAAATCACTCGATTGATGAAAGTGAAGGATATGGGGTAATCGGTAGTTGTTTACTGCTCATCCTTTGGTGCTAGTCTGTAAGGAGAAGAAAGAAGACCAATTTGGTTTTCTTTCTTCTCTATTTTTTTGACCCATAAGGAGGTAAAATGCGCTTTTCTTTCAGATAAGACTGAATTCCAGTTATACTGTAAGTAATACGTACTATAGGAGCGGATTAGTTTATGAAGGAAGCAGAAACCTTATTACAACCTCAATCAGAAGACAAAAAAATAGCCCTGGTTCTTGGTGGAGGCGGTGCGCGTGGTTCTTATCAAGTTGGCGTTTGGAAAGCATTGAAAGAGTTGGGAGTAGCGTTAGATATTATTACAGGTACCTCTGTAGGAGCTTTGAACGGGGCGGTGATTTTACAAGGAGATTATGAACTAGCTGAGCGGATGTGGAAAGAATTAGAAGTCAATCACGTTGTAGAGTTTGAGTTGTCTTCCAAGCCGTCTAATTTTAACGAATACAGTGAGATATTATGTAAATTCTTATTAACGGCCATAAAAAACAGAGGGATAAGTTCTAAGCCGCTGCTGACTTTAATTAGAGAGTACATCATTAAAGAAAGTGAAATTCGAAAGAGCGGGATTGAATTTGGACTGACAGTTACTGAAATGGTCAGCAGAGAAAGACAGATTTTTTACCTTGAAGATATTCCGGAAGGGCAGTTGGATCTTTATCTTTTAGCGAGCGCATCCCTGTATCCTGCTATGTCTGCTACAATGATTGAAGATAAAGAATATATAGATGGAGGCTATAGCGAAAATGTTCCGGTAGATGTGGCTCTTAAACGGAATCCCACACACCTCATCATTGCAGACATCAACATCAACGGGAAAGTCCGAAACTATTCTGTCCCTGATAATGTTGAATCGTATCATATTACCAGCAAGTGGCCCTTAGGAGATATGTTGTTGTTCGACGGAAATCGAGCTGAAGTCAATATTCAACTAGGCTACTTGGATGCCATGAAAAAATTTGGCAAGTACGAAGGTTCGTGGTATACATTTGACAAAAGAAGCTTTCAAGATCATTATAATCAGTTTTATAAAGAAGTGGCTTTATTTCTTGAACAGTCACAGCAGCAGATAAAAAATTATTTGCTAGACGAAAAAAATCAGCGGTTTTTATTGGAACAATTGAATATCAACTGGTATGGCAGAGTTCAAAAAGAAGCATTTACTTATGCTTTTCATGAATTGACAGGTAAGATGTTTCATCTGCACCCAACAAAAGTTTATACGTTTGATGAATTTGAAAAAGAAGTTAAAGCGAAATATGAACAAATGACTCAAAAAATGTCTTTTGATGATGTCATCGCAGTTATTCAAAATTCGGGAACGAGTGATATCATCAAGACAGCTAAAGAATGGCAAGAAGAATTTAGAGAAAGTATTCCTTTATTATCCAATCTTAAAGTATGTTTTTATTTCTTATCGATTTTAGAAAACCAGCATAAAAATGAATTGAACGATTGGAAAGTCCAATTGATAATTCGTGTTCGTCCATATCCTTTTTTAATTGCGTTATTTCTATTCTTTTTAAACAAAAGAGGCTAGTTTCTATTTATAACTAGGTAAAATACCAAAAAAAGCCTTTAAAAGCTAAAAAGTAGTACAGTAAGTTACTGTTTTATGTTAAACTAGAAGATAAGCAAAAAAAATCTAAAAAGACTTTTTCAATTTTCTTAATCGAGGTGAACGAAATGGCACAAAAAATCTCTTTTGACATCAAAGAAGAAATTTTAGTACTTTCTCAGAATGCAAAGGGTTGGCAGAAAGAATTGAATCTAGTTAGCTGGAATGGTAATCCACCAAAATTTGATTTACGCGAATGGTCTCCTGAACATGATAAAATGAGTAAAGGGATTACGTTAACCAATGAAGAAATGAAAAAGTTGACAGATTTTTTAAAAGAGTCTGAATTCATGTAATGAGGACCATCTTTAGGTGTAAACTGTGTAGATAGGAAGGGTAACATATGACTGAACGTGGTTTATTGATTGTTCTTTCTGGACCGTCCGGAGTAGGAAAAGGGACAGTAAGAAAAGCAATTTTTGATAGTGGAGAAATCGATTTTGAATATTCAATCTCTATGACGACTCGTAACCAACGAGTTGGTGAAGAAGATGGAGTAGATTACTTTTTTAGATCTAGAGAAGCCTTCGAAAAATTGATTGAAACTGGCGGCTTGTTAGAGTATGCTGAATATGTAGGCAATTACTACGGAACACCGCTTGAGTATGTAGAAGAAACGTTGTGCAAGGGTAAAGATGTTTTCCTTGAGATCGAGGTCAATGGAGCAAGGCAAGTACGCGAAAAAATGCCTGACGGAATTTTTATTTTCTTAACTCCCCCCGATATTATGGAGCTCAAAACCCGTATTCTTAATCGAGGCACTGAAGAAATAGCTTTAGTCGAAAAACGTTTGGAAAAAGCTGTTGAAGAAATCAAAATGATGGATCACTATGATTACGCTGTTGTGAATGATCAAGTAGAGAATGCAGTCGCTAAAATCAAACATATTATCGAAAGTGAACATTTAAAAGTACCTAGAGTCATAAACAGATATAAAAAAATCGTTGAGGAGATGTGAGAATTATGATGTTGGATCCTTCTATAGATGCATTATTGGAAAAAATAGATTCAAAATATTCTTTAGTAATCGTAGCTAGTAAAAGAGCGTATGAATTGGAAGCAAAAGCAATGCCAATGCTGGAAGAATATAAATCATTTAAAAATGTTGGACGAGCTTTAGAAGAAATTTCAAGTGGGGATTTAGTGATTGATCCTACTACAGTAGAACCAGAAGCTTAATCAATCGATAAAGGAGTGGAACAGCGTAAAAATGTTCCACTCTTTTGTTTTTTTTATAGTGCGAAATCTTTAAGACATAGCGTATATTCAATGCGGCAATCGCTTTATTCCATTCTCTTTAAAGACAAATGGGTTGTTTTTTAGTAGAATAGAGAAGAATGCATGGTTAAAAATGCACTAAAGATCGGGGGAAATCAGAGTGTTAAATGGGAAGAAAATAGCGGTATACATTACTGGCGGTATCGCTGCCTATAAAGCAGCAGACTTGGTAAGACGATTGATCATAGGAGGTGCTGAAGTGAAAGTAGCTATGACATCAGCAGCGACAGAATTCATAACGCCTTATACGTTACAAATATTAAGCAAACACGATGTGTATACAGATATTTTTGACGAAAAGGATTCTGCAAATGTCAGTCATGTTCATTTAGCAGATTGGACTGAGTTGGCTGTTGTAGCACCTGCTACAGCCAATATCATGGCAAAAATGGCTAATGGAATCGCAGATGATTTTGTGACCACTACATTGTTGGCGACAACTGCTCCGATAGTGATTGTTCCTGCAATGAATACGCGTATGTTAGAAAATGCAGCTACGGTACGCAATTGGCGACAGTTGGAGAACGATGGGCACTTTATTATGGAACCTGATACAGGATTTTTAGCAGAAGGTTACGATGGAAAAGGACGTTTTCCAGAGCCGGAAAATATTGTAGAGACTATTCAAAGCTTCTTATTAAAACATCAACAAGACTTGCCTTTAAGCGGAAAGAAATTTGTAATAACTGCCGGGGGAACTAAAGAGCGGCTCGATCCTGTTCGCTACATTACCAATGATTCTTCTGGGAAGATGGGATACAGCTTAGCAGCCGCAGCTAGAGATATGGGAGCAGATGTGACGTTGGTATCTGCATCTTCTGCGTTAAAAAAACCTTTTGGGGTCCAGCTGGTCCCTGTAGATTCTGCAAGAGAAATGTATGATGCTGTTTTTGATCAATTTGAACAAGCGGACGCAGTCATTATGGCAGCGGCCGTGTCCGATTACACTCCTATAGATCAAGCCAGACAAAAAATTAAAAAAAGTGAAGCTGTTCTAACGATTCCTTTAGCTAAAACAACAGATATTTTAGCTACAATGGGTCAAGAAAAAACGCATCAATACTTAGTAGGGTTTGCGGCCGAAACGCATGATGTAGCAAGCTATGCGAAAGGAAAACTGGAAAAGAAGAAGGCTGATATGATCATAGCCAATGACGTTTCCAAACCGCATGCCGGATTCAATAAAGATACGAACGAAGTGACCATTTTTTCAACGGATGAAGAACCGGTGGAAGTATCCGTTAGATCCAAAAAAGAGGTTGCTGAGGAGATCATTCAGCAAGTGATTAAGAAAATGAGCAAGTAAAGGTGTGAAGTGATTTTGAATTTAATCGCTAAAGTGATCGTTGATGTTCCAACGATGCAAACAAATCAACCATATGATTATCAAATACCAGAAGAATTTGCAGAACAAATTTTTCCGGGAATGAGAGTAGAAGTTCCTTTTGGACAAGGGAAAAGAGTTGTCCAAGGATTTGTCGTTTCAGTAGTTGAAGAAGCTTCATTTAGCGGGAAATTAAAAAGAATATCAGGTGTAATGGACTTACATCCCGTTTTGAACGATGAATTGATTCAATTAGGAAAAGACATGGCAGACAGAACATTCAGTTTTCAAATAACGTGTTATCAAACGATGCTTCCGGCAGTATTGCGGGCCAAGTATGAGAAAAGTATTCGTCTCATTGATGAACTGGATGAAGATCAGTTTTTTGAATTGTTCAAAGGAAAAGATGAAATTACTTGGGATGATGCCGTAAACCGCGGAATTTTACCAAGATTGACGCAACTCAAGAAACAAGATGTTGTTGAAGTGGTCTATTCTGTAAAAAATCGTGCCAGTAAGAAAAAAAGAAGAATGGTAAAGCCAGCTCTGTCTTTTGAACAATTGGAAGAGGAAAAAATGAGTTTGCGAAAAACAGCTAAAAAGCAGCTGCGTTTATTAGATATCCTGCAGTCATTATCTTTGTCTGAGCAATCCATCAGTACTCAAGAACTGAGCAAACTGTACGAGCTGCAGTCTCCGGTCATTCGTGAAGCGGAAAAGAAACATTGGCTGACAGTGTTTGAAGAAGAAGTGTACAGAGATCCATTTAAAGAGCAGACCTTTGAAAAAACTTCCCCTCATATACTGACTGAACAACAGCAACAAGCTTTTGAAGCGATTCAATCAGCAGTCACTCATCAGCGGTCAGAGACTTTTCTGTTAAGAGGAGTTACAGGCAGCGGGAAAACGGAGATTTATTTACAAACCATTGCTTCCGTATTGGAAAAGGGCCAAACGGCATTGATGCTGGTCCCGGAAATTGCATTGACACCTCAAATGGTGACGAGTTTTAAAGGTCGTTTTGGAGATGAAGTAGCTGTTTTGCATAGTGGGTTATCTGACGGTGAAAAATTTGATGAATGGCGCAAGATTGAACGAGAAGAAGCAAAAGTAGTCGTTGGTGCTCGTTCGTCTATATTTGCACCGGTGAAAAACTTAGGGGTCATTATCATGGATGAAGAACACGAGAGCAGTTACAAGCAAGATGAAAATCCACGTTACCATGCTCGAGACGTCGCTGCGTGGCGTTCTGAATTTCATAATTGTCCATTGATTTTAGGGAGCGCAACACCTTCTTTAGAATCTCGTGCCAGAGCTCAGAAAAAAGTATATACATTAGTGGAATTGCCTGATCGAGTCAATCAGAGAATGCTGCCGGAAGTGGCTATTGTAGATATGCGTGATGAAGGGAAAAGCGGAAATCGCAGCAGTTTTTCATTAGTATTGCAAGAAAAAATTCGCGATCGCTTGGCTAAAAAAGAGCAGATTGTATTGATGCTCAATCGAAGAGGGTATTCCTCATTCGTGATGTGCCGAGATTGCGGTTTTGTGCTGCCGTGTCCAAACTGTGATATTTCTTTGACACTCCACATGGATACTAAAAGTATGAAGTGCCATTATTGTGGACACGAAGAAGCGATCCCTCACACTTGTCCTGTTTGCAAAAGTTCTAAAATCCGGTATTATGGTACCGGGACGCAAAAAATCCAAGAGGAATTAGAGCAAGTGATTCCTGAAGCTAGAGTTATTCGGATGGATGTGGATACGACTCGTAAAAAAGGTGCCCATGAGAAAATTTTGAGTGCTTTTGGAAACCAAGAAGCCGATATTCTATTGGGAACACAAATGATCGCTAAAGGATTAGATTTTCCGAACATTACTTTAGTAGGGGTGTTGAATGCCGATACCTCTCTGGGATTGCCGGATTTTCGATCCAGTGAAAAAACCTTTCAGCTGCTGACTCAAGTGAGTGGTCGAGCAGGACGGGCTGAATTGACAGGTGAAGTGATTGTTCAGACGTTTAACCCTGAACATTATTCCATTCAATTGGCTAAAAAACACGATTACGATCATTTCTACCAAAAAGAAATGATCATTCGTCATCGTGGGAATTATCCGCCCTATTATTTTACAGTCTCAATCACAGCTAGTCATACAGAAGAAAAAGTAGCCGCCAAAAAAATGTATGACATCGTCAATTTTCTGGCGCCGCAATTGAACCAAAACACGATCCTGTTGGGTCCTACGCCTAAGTCTATTGCGCGGGTCAATAACCGTTTTTATTACCAAGTATTGATAAAATATAAATCAGAACCCACATTGATTCCTTTGCTGCACCAAATCTTAAACGAATCACAAAAAGAAATGGCTAAAGGTTTAACAATTGCGATAGATAAAGAACCGCAGCAATTTATGTAATGAAAAAACAGCAAAAAATAATCACAGTATGTTATCAAGCGAGATAAAGGAGTTTTGCTCAATGAAAATAGTATTTATGGGAACACCAGCTTTTTCTGTACCTATATTAGAATCTTTGGTGGAATCAGATTACGAAGTAATAGCTGTAGTAACACAACCAGATAGACCAGTAGGCCGAAAAAAAGTATTGACGCCTACGCCAGTGAAAGAAGCGGCCTTAAGACACCGTATTGAAGTTTTACAGCCAGAAAAAATCTCTGGATCTCCAGAAATGGAAAAAATTATGGAAATGAATCCTGATTTAATCGTCACAGCTGCATTTGGACAATTTTTGCCTACAAAATTATTGAATGTTCCTCACCTCGGTGCGATAAATGTTCATGCCTCTTTACTGCCTAAGTATCGTGGCGGCGCTCCTGTTCATTATGCTTTGATCAATGGAGAAACCGAAACTGGAGTTTCGATTATGTACATGGAGAAAAAAATGGATGCGGGAGATATTATTTCTCAAAAATCATTGCCGATCACTAGAGCGGATGATGTCGGAACTTTGTTTGACCGCTTGAGCATCTTAGGAAGAGATTTATTGATGGAAACGATCCCTCATATCATTGATGGGACTATTCATCCTATCAAACAAGAGGAAGAAAAAGTAACTTTTTCACCTAATATTACTCGTGAACAAGAAGTATTGGATTGGCACAAAGAAGCCGCAGCCATTGATCATCAAGTCAGAGGCATGCGTCCTTTCCCAGGAGCCTATACGTTTTTAGAGGGCGAACGGTTAAAAATCTGGGCAGTGACACCTTTGTCCAATCAAACCGATCAAGCACCTGGAACGATGATCGATATTCAAAAAGACTGTATATTAGTTGCCTGTGGAAACCATACTGTGGTGCAGCTGGACGAGGTGCAACCAGCTGGTAAAACAAGAATGTCAGCAGCTGCATTTGTCAGTGGGATAGGCAGTAAACTTAATACGGGAGAGGTCTTAGGATAACATGGCAGAACAACCTTCAGCTAAACGAGCGGTGAAGAAAAGCAGCCGCTACCAAGCTATGCAAATTTTAGATAAAACTGAAAAAAGTGGTTCTTATTCAAATCTTCTTTTGAATGAAGCCATTCAAAAAAATAATTTAAGCTCTGCTGATGCACGTTTAATGACAGAATTGGTTTATGGTGTCTTGCAACGTAAAATCACATTGGATTATTATTTGAGTCGATTCTTGAAAAAAAATCAAAAAGTAGATACATGGGTAAGAAACTTATTGCGATTATCCATTTATCAAATGGTTTATTTGGAAAGAATACCAGCGCATGCTATTTTATTTGAGGCTGTGGAGATAGCAAAAACACGTGGTCATGTAGGAATCAGTAAATTTATCAACGGTATTTTACGAAATGCTGAGAGAAAAGGATTCCCAACTGTTGAAGACATAGCTGATCCAGTCGAGTGTCTAAGTGTTTCGTATAGTCTGCCTAAATGGCTGGTAGAGAAATTCATTGCGGAGATCGGATACGAAGAAACGGAATTGCTGGGAGAATCATTATTGTCTCCCAGCCATTCCAGTGCCCGCGTGAATGAAAAATTGACGACCCTGCAAGATGCACTCGATTACATGGAAGAAGAAGGGTTTTATGTGCGCAAAAGTGAACTTTCAGCACATGGAATCGTTAGCGACAGTGGACATTTTGCGTCTTCTGAACTTTTCAAAAGTGGAAAGATCACGATTCAAGATGAGACCTCTATGCTGGTCGCTCCTGCGTTGCAAGTAGAACCACACCATCAAGTTTTAGATGCTTGTGCCGCTCCAGGCGGAAAAACCACGCACATTGCCTCTTTTCTTTCTAAAGAAGCAGGTGGTAAAGTAACAGCACTTGATCTGCACAAACACAAAGTCAAATTGATCAAAGAAAATGCGGAAAGATTGCAAGTAGCAGATGTTGTTGAAGGGTTTGAACAAGATGCTCGTAAGGTCGACGAAATATTTGCCGATGACACTTTTGATCGGATATTAGTAGATGCTCCTTGTTCCGGCTTAGGCTTGATGAGAAGAAAACCCGATATCAAGTACACTAAGAAACCACAAGATTTTGAACAATTGCACACCATTCAATTAGATATTTTAAAACATGTCGCGCCTAAATTAAAATCTGGTGGACTTCTAATCTATAGTACGTGTACAATAACTAGAGAAGAAAATAGTCAAACCGTGGAAGCCTTCTTAACAGGGCATCCTGAATTTGAAAAAGAAGAGGTTTTTGTTGAAGGACCTGCAAAAGAGTGTCTAACGGATGGTTTTTTAACAATCTATCCTCATGATTTTGAATCAGATGGTTTTTTTATCAGTGCGTTAAGAAAGAAATAAACGTGGAAATCTCACAGAAAAGACATCTTTTCTGAGAGATTGTCCTTTTTAGTGTCTTATATTTTCCTTACATAGAGAAAAAGCCACAAGACTTAGATTTGAAACAGGCGAAAAAGAGGTGTCGGTATGAGATTGGTTGTAAAGACCGATAAAGGTAGAAAAAGAGGAACAAATCAGGATTTTGCAAATACATACAAGAATCAAAACGGCTTAACACTAGCTGTATTGTGTGATGGTATGGGAGGACATCGGGCTGGAGATATTGCCAGCGAGATGGTTGTATCCCATTTAGGAAATAATTGGGAAAAAACCGAGTTCGACTCTGCAAAAAATGCTGCGGAATGGCTGGAAGTACGTATCAATCGAGAAAATCAGCGATTGGTCGAAAAAGCCCGTCAGTACCCGGACTTAAATGGAATGGGAACGACTTTAGTAGCAGTCGCAGAAGCTGTGGACGGTTATGTGATTGCAAACATAGGAGACAGTCGTGCCTATCGTTTGATCGATGGTCGCTTAGTTCAAATTACGGACGATCACTCGTTAGTAGGCGAATTGATGAGGAATGGTCAATTGACCGAAGAAGAAGCCTTAAATCATCCTCAAAAGAATGTATTGACACGTTCATTGGGTGTTGAGGAAACGTTGGGAATCGACATCGATACGTATGCATACGGGTCCAATAACCCTATTTTATTGTGTTCGGATGGATTGACCAATATGGTAGCAGATAAAGAAATTGAAAAAATCTTGAATATAACTGAACCGTTGGAAAGCCAAGCGACTATGCTGATTGATTTAGCCAATGAGCGCGGCGGAGTAGACAATATTACTGTGATCATTATTGATTTAAATGGAAGAAAGGAGGTTTAAAGAATGGAAAACGGAAAAAAATTAAATGGTCGTTATAAAATAATAAAACCAGTTGGCAGCGGCGGAATGGCTAATGTTTACTTAGCTCATGATTTGATTTTAGATCGAGATGTTGCCGTTAAAGTCTTGAGATATGATTTTAGAAAAGACCAAGATACTATCCGTCGCTTCAAGCGTGAAGCTTTATCCTCCACTGAACTGGTCCACCCGAACATTGTCAGTATTTATGATGTAGGCGAAGAAAACGATACACAATATATTGTCATGGAATACATTGAAGGTATGGATTTAAAAGATTACATTATCAATAATTTCCCGATTGCATATCGTAAAGTCTTGAATATCATGAGTCAAATTTTGTCAGCTGTTTCTTATGCCCATCAAAATCAAATCATCCATCGAGATTTAAAACCGCAGAATGTATTGATAGATGAAAGCGGCGTTGTAAAAATTACCGATTTTGGAATAGCCGTTGCTGTTTCACAATCTTCTATTACACAAACTAATTCATTACTAGGGTCCGTTCATTACCTTTCTCCAGAGCAAGCTCGCGGGGGAATGGCTACCAACCAATCGGATATCTATTCGTTGGGGATTATTTTATATGAGTTGCTAACTGGCAGTGTACCTTTTGAAGGTGAATCAGCTGTTTCGATCGCATTAAAACATTTCCAAGAAAGTATCCCTTCGGTTAAAAAGTTTGATCCCAGAATACCGCAAGCATTAGAAAATGTGGTATTAAAAGCTACTGCTAAAGAAACAGCTGACCGGTACAAATCAGTTCGTGAAATGGAAATGGATCTTGAAACAGCTTTATCTCCTAGTCGAGTGGATGAGCCGCCGTATGCTCCTGCCAGCATGTTGCAAGAGACGAAAGTCATTACTCCCATATCGGTCACAAAAGAAACGGATTTGGAAGATACCATGGTTATTCCAGTCGTGACAGAAGAACCGAAAGAAGAGTCGGTTCCGGAAAAGAAAAAGAAAAAACGAAGATGGATATGGATAGTCTTGTTAAGTCTTTTTTTCATAGCCATTGGAGTTGCCATCGCGGCTTATTTATTAACGCCTAAAGATGTCACTATCCCAAACTTGGAAGAGATGACGCTGGAAGAAGCAGAAATGGAACTCTCAAAAGTGAATTTAAGTGTTGATGAAGTGGTTGAAGAACCGAATGAAGAGATTGAAGAAGGACTTGTTGTTCGATCAAACCCGACTATCGGCAATAGTGTCAAAGAAAACACACAAGTTGATCTGTTTATCAGTTCAGGAAAAGCAACAGTTGAATTCATGGATTACACGAACGAAGATTATCAGGAAATTCGAGCTGAACTGACTGAGATCGGATTTACAGTAGAGAGTGTGGGAGAAAACAGTGAAGAGATTCCAGAAGGAGCTATCATTTCACAAGACATCGGGGAAGATGAAGAAGTAGTACCATCGGAGACGACGGTTACGTTTACTGTCAGCAGCGGAAGAGCTGGAACTGAGATGAGAGATCTTAATGGATATTCTCAAAAAAGTGTAGAAGATTTTGCTTCTGAAAATGAATTGAGTCTGCAGATTTCGGAAGAATATTCTGAAGAGGTCCCAGTCGGATATGTGATCTCGCAAGATATTGATCCTGGAACGATCGTTTACAAGGGGGATGCATTAAGCATTGTAGTCTCCCTTGGAAAAGAAGATATTCCGGCACGTCAATTTACGGTTCCTGTAACGATTCCGTATCAAAATGCGGCTGAATCTTCCTCGGAAAGTGAATCCTCAGAAAACGAATCGGAAGAAAGTTCGACTGAATCACAGCCTGTACCGAATACTATTGAAATCTATATTGAAGATGCTGAACATAACTTGAACACATTGTTCCAGCAATTTACGATCACAGAAGACCATGATTTAGAAATACCTTTTATTTTAGAAGAAGGAACAACAGGAAGTTACCGTGTTGTACGTGATGGCGAAACGATTGAAGAAAACACCAACGTTGCTGCTCCTGATACAGACGAATAGAATAACCTGCTGTGTAAAATCAACACACTCTCTACGGACAAGCAAAATTATTTTGCCCTAGTCCATGGAGAGTGTGTTTTATTCTTTTTTAAGTTTTTGAAAGCATGAGATTAATGGACGTTTCTGATTTTAGGTTTGCATTCTGGTTCAGAGTTGAGTAAAGTTAAAGAGAAAAGAGAGTTGAGGAGGGCGCCTATTTGCCACAAGGACAGATCAGGAAAGCATTAAGTGGATTTTATTACGTCTATTACCAAGGAGAAACCTATCAGACTAGAGGGAGAGGAAACTTCAGAAACCGCAATCTAACCCCTTTAGTGGGAGATTTTGTAGAATTTGAGAGTGGAAACAAAGAGGAAGGTGTCGTTCAAGAACTTTTAGAACGAAGAAATGAATTGGTACGACCGCCAATCGCAAATATTGATCTAGGAGTAGTCGTGACATCAGCGGTAGAACCGGATTTTTCTACTCAATTATTAGATCGTTTTTTAGTGACCTTAGAGAATAAAGAAATAGAAGCGATCATTTACATTACGAAAACTGATTTAATCGATGATGAGACGTACCAATCTTTAAAAAAATACCAACAGTACTATGAATCAATCGGTTATACAGTGTATTTGCCGACAAATGCTGAAAAAGACCAAGCTGTGCAAGATCTATGCAGTCATTTTGCAACTCATTTGACCGTCTTTATGGGACAATCTGGAGCAGGGAAATCTACACTGCTGAATACGATCTCGCCAGAATTAGTGTTAAAAACAGCTGCGATATCGACGTCTTTAGGACGTGGTAAGCATACCACCAGACATGTGGAATTGATTCCTCTATATGATGGTTTAGTAGCAGATACTCCAGGCTTCAGTGCGATCGACTTGGCAGAGATTGAGTTGGTTGATTTAAGGGAACTGTTTCCAGACTTCGTTCAAGTCCAAGATCAGTGTCGCTTCAGAGGCTGCATTCATCACAAGGAACCAGGCTGTAAAGTAAAGGAACTGGTTGATGAAGGTACGATTGCTGAATACCGCTACGCCAGCTATCTCCAGTTTTATGAAGAAATTAGTCAACGCAAACCCGATTACTCTAAAAAGAAATGAGGAAAACAAATGAAATTAGCTCCATCGATCTTGAGTGCAGATTTTGCCAACTTAGAAAGAGATATTAAACTGGTTGAAACTGGAGGTGCCGATTACATCCATATCGACGTGATGGATGGGCATTTTGTGCCAAATATTACATTTGGGCCGAATGCTGTCAGTGCGATTCGTCCGACGACAAAGTTAACTTTGGACTGCCATTTAATGATTGAAAATCCAGAAAATTACATTGCCGATTTTGCTAAAGCAGGGGCAGACATCATCAGCGTGCATGTCGAAAGTACGCCTCATATCCATCGGACGATCCAATTGATCAATGATGCAGGAGTCAAATCCGGAGTAGTGATCAATCCAGGCACGCCGGTTTCTGTAATCGAACCGTTATTAAGCGATGTAGATTTGATTTTAGTCATGACCGTAAATCCAGGATTTGGCGGACAAAGTTTTATTGAACCGTCCCTTGAAAAAATTCGTCAGTTGAAAGCACTGAAAGATACCAACGACTATTCCTATGAAATTGAAGTGGACGGGGGAATAAATGATGAAACAGTCAAATGGTGTCATGAAGCAGGAGCGACTGTTTTTGTAGCTGGTTCTTATATTTATTCAGCTGATAAACCCTTAGAACGCATGAAACAATTGAGAGAAGCGGTTCAAAAATGAAACACATAAAAATTATGGTCGGAGGTCCGGAAACAGCTCTTCCGACGGATGTTTACGCTGCTGAAAAAGAAGCTGTGATGTGGATTGGTGTGGACCATGGGGCTATTCGGCTGTTAAAACAGAAGATTGTTCCCGCCATCGCAATAGGTGATTTTGATTCAATTACGAAAGAAGAAATGAAGTTTTTAACCACAAAAGTAACGGATGTCCGTTCATTTCCTTCTGAAAAAGACGATACAGATACAGAATTGGCTATCCAATTAGCATTAGAAGAATACTCAGCCGATAAAATATCCGTTTATGGGGCCACAGCTGGACGTTTAGACCATTTAATGAGTAACCTGTTTTTTATCTTCCAGCCAAGATTCCAGCACCAAGCATCAAAAATTTATTTGTACGATAAATTGAATACAGTTTCGTTTTATCTTCCTGGTGAATATACGGTTACGAAAGAAAACGATAAAAAATACATCGCTTTTGTTTGCATGACACCGGTTAAGAAGTTGTCTTTAAGAGAGGTCAAGTACACCTTGGAAGAAAAAGATTATGCTTATCCAATTTCGTTGGCTAGTAATGAATTTAAAGAACAGACTGCTTCTTTTTCATTTACAGAAGGGTTGATTGCCGTAATTCAAAGCAAAGATTGATAGGTATAAACAAAATAAAAAAGCCTAAGCTTGAATGCCTAGGCTTTTTTTATCTTCTTTATAAGTAGAAAAATTATACACGTTCAACTTTTCCAGATTTAAGAGCGCGAGCAGAAACCCATACACGTTTAGGTTTTCCGTCAACTAAAATACGAACTTTTTGCAAGTTAGCGCCGAAACTTCTTTTTGTTTTGTTTACTGCGTGAGAACGGTTGTTACCGCTTCTTGCTTTACGTCCTGTTACATAACATACTTTTGCCATTTTACTTTCCTCCTTTGCCAATAACTGAAGCAAAGCTTCAATCTTCATACCTAAACAATTTAGCATATCTTTATCTTATTTGCAAGATAATTCTTTCAAGTATTTTTACTTGACACAATTAATTTACGATTAGCAAAATAGGGAGAAAAATGAGAGAATAGGTCTATAGATAAGCTGGTTTTCGCTTTTATCTTTTATTCTTCAATATGCTATGCTACAATGTAAGGTAGTTATTTATGACTTTTTAAGTCAAGAGGAGGATTTTAAACATGGCAGTTAAAATCAAAACACAATATGGACTAGTGGATATTTCAAATGAAGTGATTGCTACAGTAGTAGGCGGAGCAGCAACCGAAATTTTCGGGATCGTTGGAATGGCTAGTAAAAATCAAATCCGTGATAATTTAAACGAGATTTTGAAAAAAGAAAATTATTCTAAAGGTGTTATTGTTCGCCAAGAAGATAATGGCGTAGCTGTAGATGTGTATATTATTGTCAGTTATGGGACAAGAATTTCAGAAGTTTGTCGTAATGTACAAGAAAAAGTAAAATACAACTTGGAATCTATGTTAGGTATTTCTGCGAATGCAGTAAATATTTTTGTTCAAGGTGTACGTGTAATACAAGACTAGAAATAGAAGGTTAATGTCACCGTTTCTTGACGTAGTGACATAAGGAGGAAATTAACGGTGAAAGTTGAAAATATTGAAGCGAAACAGTTCCGTTTAATGGTAGCTAGTGGAGCAAAACGATTAGAAAAAAATGCAGAATACGTGAATTCTTTAAACGTATTCCCAGTGCCGGATGGCGATACTGGAACAAACATGAACTTATCCATGACAAGCGGAGCAAAAGCGGTAACGTCAAATCATTCGGATCATGTCGGAGAATTGGCTGGAGCATTAGCTAAAGGACTTTTAATGGGAGCCAGAGGAAACTCTGGAGTTATTTTGTCTCAACTATTTAGAGGATTTGGTAAAGCTTTAGATGGGAAAGAAACGATCAATGCAACTGATTTAGCGAGTGCCTTTACAAGAGGAGTTGAAATTGCGTATAAAGCTGTAATGAAACCTGTTGAAGGAACAATCTTAACAGTGGCCCGTGAGTCTGCAAAAGCTGGTGAGAAAAAAGCTGAGCAAACTACCGATACGATCGAGGTCATGGAAACTGTCTTGTCTTCTGCTAAAAAATCTTTGGCTAAAACACCGGATTTACTACCTGTCTTAAAAGAAGTAGGCGTTGTGGATAGTGGCGGACAAGGACTAGTTTATGTTTTTGAAGGCTTTTTAGAAGCATTATCTGGTAAAGTCGTTGAAGAAGAAGTATATCAACCTACTGAAAGTGAAATGACAGATATGATCAATGCTGAACACCACAGGGGAGTTCACAACCATATCGCAACGGAAGATATTCAATATGGTTACTGTACTGAGATCATGGTTCATATTGGAAAAGGAGAAACTGTCGATAGTGAATTTGATTACGATACTTTCCGCAATCAATTGAGCGAAATCGGTGATTCTTTACTAGTTGTCAATGATGATGAGATTATTAAAGTTCATGTGCATACTGAAAAACCAGGTGAAGTGATGAATTATGGTCAAAAATTTGGTTCACTGGTCAAAATCAAAGTAGACAATATGCGTGAACAACATGACGCATTGATGGACAATGATCAGCCTGCTAAACCGACTAAAAAAGTTCCTTACGGTATTATTGCTGTAGCAGCTGGTGAAGGTATCCAAGACCTATTCAAAAGTTTAGGGGCTAATTACATCATCAATGGCGGACAAACAATGAACCCTAGTACAGAGGATATTTTAAAAGCGATTGATGCAGTAAATGCAGAACAAGTTTTGGTGTTGCCAAACAATAAAAATATCTTTATGGCTGCAGAACAAGCTGCTCAAGAGAGTGAGATTCCTGTAGCTGTGATTCCAAGTCGTACGATTTCTCAAGGAATGACTTCTATGTTGGCCTTTAATGAGCAAAATGATTTAGAGACTAACAAAGCAGAAATGAGCAGTGAGTTGGAAAATGTCATCAGTGGACAAGTTACTAACGCTGTACGTGACACTGAAATCAACGGTGTTAAGATCAAAAAAGATGACTTTATGGGACTTGTAGACGGAGATATTGTTTTGTCTAAAGAAAAGCGTAAAGAGGCTGCTATTGAAACGTTACAACAAATGCTTACCGAAGATAGCGAAATTGTAACGATTCTTTTAGGTGAAGGTGTGCCGCAAAAAGAAGCTGAAGAAATTGCGTCAGAAATTGAAGCTCAATTCTCAGATATAGAAGTTGAAATTCATGAAGGTAAACAGCCTGTTTATCCTTACCTTCTTTCTGTAGAATAAAATCAAGAGTAGACAAAAATAAATCGATTTTCTATTTTATTTCTGTCTACTTTTGATTGATTTAATTCAGTCAGGAAGCATGATAAAGCACTACATAGAGAAAGAGGATGAAAAACACCTAAAACTACACAAGTATTATTCATCCTCTGATTGCTACTGTTGGTTTTTAAAACTCAACTCAACTAAACAGTATGATGTGTAGTATAAAAGGAGCTTGGATTCTATCCCGGCTCCTTTTATAGATATTACCTAATAAAAGGAGGCTTGAGACAATCTGAAGAAAAGTGATTTTTTCATCCTTAGATTGTCAGATATGATGGAAAAAACAATCTATGACTCTGTCTCGGTACTTCAACATGTGGGGGAGAAAAGAGTAGAAGCCTTACAAGATTTAGGAATCCATACTATTGCTGATTTGCTCAATCATTTTCCGTTTCGATATGAAGATATTCAAGTAAAGGATCTCTTTGAGCTGGTCGATCAAGAAAAGACAAGTCTAAGAGGAGAAGTTCTTGCGGATGCAGTTGTTTCTCGCTTTGGTTACAAAAAAAGTCGGTTGTCTTTTCGCATGAAAATCGACCATGCAGTTGTTGTAGTGACTTTTTTTAATCAGCCCTATTTGGCAAATCAAATAGTCACTGGAAACGAAATAACCGTTTATGGGAAATGGGATGACAAACGAAAAAGTTTATCTGGAATCAAAATAGTCGGACAGTCCTCTGCTCAAGAAGATTCGGATTTCGAATCCGTTTATCATGTCAATAAAAAGATCCGGCAGAAAACCCTTATGAATCTAGTAAAGCAAGCCTACGAAGAATATAAAGATGTGATCCCTGAAAATATTCCTCAAGAATTGCGGCAAAAATATCGGTTGATCTCACATAAAGAAGCCATTTATGCGATGCATTTTCCTGTTTCGCCCGAACAAACAAAGCAAGCACGTCGAGAAGTGGTCTTTGACGAATTTTTGGTTTACCAAACAAAAATGCAGCTCCTAAGAAAAAAACAGAAAAAAACGGGTTATGGTACAGCGATCGATTACGATATCCATCGGTTGAAACAGTTTATTGCTACCCTTCCGTTTGAATTGACCAATGCTCAAAAAAGAGTCGTTAATGAAATCTGTAAAGACTTAAAACAGCCCGTTCATATGCATCGTTTATTACAAGGAGATGTAGGAAGCGGAAAGACTTTAGTAGCGGTCATTGCTATCTATGCGGCTGCTACTGCCGGATTTCAATCGGCTTTAATGGTACCGACGACGATTCTGGCTGAACAACATATGAAAAGCTTGAACAGCTTATTTGATCCATTGGAAATCAAAACAGCGCTTTTGACGGGTTCGACAACAGCAAAAGAAAAACGGATTATTGAAGAGCAATTGCGTACGGGTGAAATAGATGTGATTGTTGGTACGCACGCGCTGATTCAAGATAATGTTGAATTCGCCCGTCTGGGAATAGTGATTACCGATGAACAACACCGCTTTGGAGTCAATCAAAGAAAAAAATTGCGTAGTAAAGGAATCGAACCAGATGTGCTGTTTATGACGGCAACCCCTATTCCAAGAACACTAGCCATCACGGCCTTTGGAGAAATGGATGTTTCTATCATTGACGAAATGCCCGCTGGACGAAAGCCGATTCAGACTACTTGGGTAAAACCAAAACAATTTGAACATACATTGGAGTTCATTGAAAGACAATTGAATATTGGTTCGCAAGCTTATGTGATTTGTCCGTTAATTGAAGAATCTGAAAGTTTAGACGTGAAAAATGCTACAGAAGTTTACCGCAAACTGTCACAGTTTTACGAGGGTAAATACAAAGTGGGATTATTGCATGGTCAAATGAAGCCGGCTGAAAAAGAAGCTGTCATGCATTTGTTTCAACAAAATGAAGTGCAAGTCTTAGTTTCTACAACGGTTATTGAGGTAGGAGTAGATGTACCTAATGCTACTACTATGGTGATTTATGATGCTGACCGTTTTGGTTTGGCTCAACTGCACCAGCTTAGAGGTCGAGTAGGAAGAGGAGACAAAGCATCTTATTGTATTCTTGTTTCTGACCCTAAAGGTGATGCTGGAATAGAACGCATGAAAATAATGACCGAAACAAATAATGGTTTTATCTTGAGTGAAAAAGATTTAGAATTAAGAGGTCCAGGTGATGTGTTTGGAAATAAACAATCAGGAATACCAGACTTTAAAATAGGAGATATTGTGAGCGACTTTGCAGCCTTGGAAACGGCACGTTTAGATGCAGCAGAGTTGGTCCAACGTTCTGATTTTTATACTCATCCGGATTTTGCAGCATTAAGAAAAGCAATAGAGATGGAATCGGTGGATTCTGACACTTTTCATTAACTAATAATGTTAAATAGTAAATAGAAGCTGATGAAGTGGAATCAGCCTAAGAGGAGGAAAAGTAACATGAGAATTGCAGTAGATGCAATGGGCGGCGATAATGCGCCAAGAGCAATCGTGGAAGGGGTAGTGCTGGCTGCTCAAGAATTTAAGGATATCGAGTTTCAGTTGTATGGAAAAGAAAGTGCGATACGTGAATATCTGATTAATGAAACAAACATTACTATTATTCACACGGATGAAAAAATCAATAGTGAAGATGACCCCGTACGTTCAGTACGTAGAAAAAAAGAGGCTTCGATGGTATTGGCTGCCAAAGCTGTTAAAGAAGGCCGGGCAGATGCTTTATTCTCAGCTGGTAATACCGGAGCTCTACTAGCTTCGGGTTTATTAGTAGTAGGGAGAATAAAAGGGATCGATCGTCCAGGATTGATGGTTACATTGCCTGCTCTTGGCGGCGGGATTGATGCGTTCAATATGATGGATGTTGGAGCAAATGCGGACAGCAAGCCGGAAAATTTGAATCAGTTTGCAACACTTGGAAGCTATTATGCTCATTTTGTACGTGGAATCGACAAACCAAGAGTCGGTTTGTTAAACAATGGGACAGAAGAAAATAAAGGGAATGAACTGAGTAAACAGGCCTATGCATTATTAAAAGAAAACAAAGACATTCACTTTATTGGAAATGTTGAAGCACGCGATTTGTTGAACGGTGTAGCTGATGTAGTGGTGGTAGACGGCTTTACGGGGAATGCTGTGTTGAAAACTGTGGAAGGAACAGCACTGAGCATGATGAAATTAATTAAAAAAGCCATCATGGAAAATGGAACCAAAGCTAAATTAGGCGGAATGCTGTTAAAAGATAGCTTAGCCAATCTGAAAGATGTCTTGGATTATTCCAAACATGGGGGTGGAGTTCTGTTTGGATTGAAAGCTCCCGTTGTAAAAACACATGGCTCTACAGAAAAGGAAGCTGTATATTATACCATCAAGCAGATTCGTGAAATGTTGTCTTCAAACGTTATGGAAGATTTAGTGACTACTTTTGAAGCAAAAAATGAAGCTGAAAAAAGCATAGAGGAATAAAATCCCCAAAGACAAAAAGAACGTTTTCTAAAAAAAGATAGACATGTTTTAGGAATAAAGTTAAAATAGTAAAGGATAAAGTTAGAATACTATAGTCATAGACTGTAAATGAGGGTTGGAGGTGTATTGATTGTCTAACGAAGAAACCTTTGAAATGGTAAAGAAAATTATTGTAGAACGATTTGGTATTGATGAAGACCGCGTAACGGCAGAAATGACGTTCAAAGATGATTTGGGAGCTGATTCATTGGATATTGTGGAATTAGTGATGGAGATGGAAGATGTTTTCGGAACTGAAATATCAGATGAAGATGCTGAACAAATAACCACAGTTGGAAATGCTGTTACTTATATCGCAAATAACCGTAAATAATTATAAATGAACAGACGATGAACCAGAAAAAAATTTCTGGTTCATTTTGTATAATATCAGCTTTTGGTAAATTAGAAGCTTGAATTATAAGAAGCTTGAATTTGCAAATGAAATGCTCATATTTTATATTTTAAAGACATTTTTATGATAAAATGATTAAAAAACTATTGCAATGTAAGTTTTCGCTGTGTATAATTCAATTATGTTATTAAATTAGTTATTATGCAAGTTTAATACTTTTCTCATATTTGATGGGATGTAATGTTTTTAGGAGGTATAATTTTGGCCGTAGAACGTTCTTTATTAGAAATCAATCATTTAGAAACCGCGTTTAGAATTAATGATCAATATTACAATGCCGTTGATGATGTTTCATTAACATTAGAAAATAATGAGATCTTAGCGATCGTTGGAGAATCGGGTAGTGGGAAAAGTACGTTAGCTACCTCCATTGTTGGACTTCACGATCCACTAAATACTCAGATCAAAGGGGAAGCGCTATACAAAGATTTGAATTTACTTAATTTGAATGAACAATTGTATAATCGTATCCGTGGAAACGATATTGGAATGATTTTCCAAGATCCCCTAGGGTCACTAAATCCTTTGATGACCATCCATGATCAAATTGCTGAGGCGTTGATCTATCATACAAAATTAGATAGTGAAGCCCGGACAAATCGTGTTTTAGAATTACTGAATCAAGTTGGTATCCCAAATCCGCCACGCGTGATGAAACAATATCCTCACGAATTATCTGGTGGGATGAGACAACGGGTAGTGATCGCGATTGCGTTATCATGTAAACCGCCGATCATTATCGCTGATGAGCCAACTACAGCTTTGGATGTGACCATCCAAGCACAAATCTTAGATTTATTAAAAGATTTGCAAGAAGAAACCGGAACTGGAATCATCCTGATCACTCATGACTTAGGTGTTGTGGCTGAAATGGCTGACCGTGTGGCTGTAATGTATGCAGGGGAAATCGTTGAAGAAGCTACTGCACTGGAACTGTTTGAAAATCCAATGCATCCTTATACGCGTTCTTTACTAAATTCAATGCCGCAAAACAGCGATGAATTAGAAGATGAGAACAAAGAATTGCATGTAATTCAAGGAACGGTACCTTCACTTTCTAAAATGAAACGTACAGGATGTCGATTTGCTCCGCGTATTCCGTGGATCGCAGATGAAGAACATGAAGAAAATCCTACCTTGCATGAAGTAGCACCAAATCATTTTGTCAGATGTACTTGCTACAAACATTTCCATTTTGAAGGGGAGGATGAGTAGCATGGGGTTTATTGAAATTAAAGATTTAAAAGTACATTATCCAATACGCGGCGGTTTTTTTAATACGATCCAAGATCACGTACGTGCAGTGGACGGTGTTTCTTTTGAAATAGAAACTGGGAAAACATATGGCCTTGTCGGAGAATCCGGTTCTGGAAAAACGACTATTGGAAAATCCATTATTGGATTAGAAAAGATTACTTCTGGTCAAGTATTTTATGATGGAGAAGATGTCACCAATAAAGCTAGAAAGCGATCTGGAAAGTATGAAGAATACAACCGTGAAGTTCAAATGATCTTCCAAGATTCTGCTTCTTCTTCTAATCCAAAGAAACGTATTATTGATGTGATTGCAGAACCTATCCGCAACTTTACTAAATTGACTCCAGGAGAAGAGAAAAAACGAATCCTTGAGTTGTTAGATATTGTCGGTATGCCGGAAGATGCGCTGTATAAATACCCGCATGAATTTTCAGGTGGTCAACGCCAACGTATCGGTGTTGCGCGAGCAGTTGCTTGTCAGCCTAAATTGATCATTGCAGATGAACCTACGTCAGCGTTGGACTTGTCTGTTCAAGCTCAAGTATTGAACTTTATGCGCAACATCCAAGATCAATATCAATTAAGTTACTTATTTATTTCACATGACTTGGGTGTTGTAAAACACATGTCTGATGACATTGCTATTATGCACAGAGGAAGATTTGTTGAAGTAGGAAGTAAAAATGAAATCTTCAACAATCCTCAACACATTTACACGAAACGTTTACTATCTGCGATTCCGGATATCAATCCCAGAGGTCGTGAAGAGCATAAAGCCATTCGAAAAGCAGTGGAGAAAGAATACACTGAATCTGAAAGTCACTATTATGACGAAAACAATCGTGTATATGATTTGAAATCTCTGACAGACACTCATCTTGTCGCGTTGAAACCAGACGATAAAGGAGGAGATTTCTAATGTGGAAAACAATATTAAGACGTGTTCTCGTCATGATTCCTCAAGTTTTTGTTCTGAGCATTATAGTTTTTGCTTTAGCCCAAGCGATGCCGGGGGACCCATTTACTGGATTAATTACTCCGCAAACAGATCCTGCTGTTATTGAAAACTTACGTGAACAAGCTGGATTGAATGATCCTATTCCAGTTCAATATGTTCGTTGGTTGGGAAATGCTGTTCAAGGGGACTTTGGACAAAGCTATACGTATAAGATTCCTGTTTCCTCTATCATAGGGCAGCGTGCAGGGAATACCGTTCTGTTATCTTTATTATCCTTTATTTTGACGTACTTGATCGCTATTCCACTAGGAATGCTGGCTGGTCGGTACAACAACTCTTGGTTGGATAAGATAGTGGTAGTCTATAATTATGTGAGTTACGCTATTCCAACTTTTGTTCTGGCATTGCTAATGTTGTGGCTGTTTGGCTATACGCTGAATTGGTTCCCAACTAGTGGATCGGTTGATGTTACTCTAGCTGCTGGTTCAATGGACTATTATTTAAATAAAGGCTTCCACTTGATATTGCCAGCTATCACCTATGCTTTACTTGGGACAACAACGATCATTCAATACTTAAGAAGTGAAGTAGTAGATGCTAAAACACAAGACTACGTTAAAACTGCCCGCTCAAAAGGGGTTCCTGAAAAAGTGGTTTATAGTCGTCACATCTTTAGAAACTCTGCATTGCCGATTGCATCGACAATGGGGTATCAAATCACCGGTTTAATCGGCGGATCAATATTTATTGAAAAAATCTTTGCTTTTCCAGGAATGGGGCAATTGTTTATTAGTTCCTTAACTTCTCGTGATTACAGTGTCATTGTGGCGTTGACTCTGCTGTTTGGGGTAGCTACTTTAGTAGGTACGCTCTTGTCGGACATTATCATGACAATTGTAGATCCTCGTATTCGCATTGACTAACAGCGGGAAATCAGATGAAAGGAATGAAATAAATGGCTGCTAATACAAATACAGAAGCACAAACTCAAGATATGAAAACCAGTGTCCCGCCTATGGGAGTTAAAGTTATTGTTAGAGAATTTGCTAAAGACAAAGGTGCTTTGATTGCTTTAGTTCTTTTGGTACTTTTGATTGT
This sequence comes from Desemzia sp. FAM 23988, assembly GCF_045528365.1. Taxonomy (NCBI): domain Bacteria; kingdom Bacillati; phylum Bacillota; class Bacilli; order Lactobacillales; family Carnobacteriaceae; genus Desemzia; species Desemzia sp. FAM 23988. The sequence continues at coordinate 71,400 of NZ_JBGQQS010000001.1, read as the reverse complement.
CGGCGTTATGATAGGATCTTATGTTATTGATCAAGATAAGATCATGTGGGTCAGTTTATTAGACCAGTATGCTCCACCAGGAGATAAGTTTCTGCTTGGAGCAGATTCCGGTGGACGGGATATATTCGGTCAATTATTAATTGGTGGTAGAAACTCTATTTTAATAGGGATCGCGGTTACTTTTATCACAACAGTGATTGGGATTACAGTTGGTTTAATCGCTGGTTATTACGGAGGATTAGTAGACAATATTTTAATGCGTATCATTGACTTTATTATGGTATTGCCTACAACAATGTTGATCATTGTATTTATTACCATCATACCAAACTATAATGTTTGGACATTTATTTTTATTATGAGTGCGTTCTACTGGACTGGACAAGCACGACTCGTTCGGAGTAAAGCTTTATCTGAAGGCAGACGTGATTATGTTAGTGCCTCTAAAACAATGGGGACCAGTTCTTTAAAAATTATGTTCCGAGAAATTATGCCTAACTTAAGTTCAATCATTATTGTTGATTTGACCTTGAATTTTGCGGCAAACATCGGAATTGAAACTGGCCTTTCTTATCTTGGTTTCGGGCTACCGTCCAGTACACCAAGTTTAGGAACTTTGGTCAGTTACGCTACTTCTCCAGATATTTTGGAGAATAAAACATGGGTTTGGTTGCCAGCATCGTTATTGATTTTAGTATTGATGTTGTGTATAAACTATGTCGGCCAAGCATTGAAACGTGCGGCAGACTCTAAACAACGATTAGGATAAGAAAAGGGGAGAGTTACATGAGCAAAAGAAAATTAGGTTTATTAACAGGTTCGGCTGCACTTGCGTTAATTTTAGCTGCATGTGGTGGTGGAACGGATGACACGACAGAATCATCCGCAGATGGCGGGGACGCTTCTGAAGGCACTGAAGAAGCAGGAGTTGTTGAGTTTGAATCTGCTGTAACAAACGAAGGCGAAGTTATGGACGGCGGAACTTTAAACGTAGCTTTAGTTACTAGTTCTCCTTTCCAAGGACTCTTCAGTTTGGAACTTTACGAAGATGCATACGATGCTGATTTAATGCAATTCGCTGTGGAAGAAATTTTTTCTACAGATGAAAATTTCCAAATTACAAATGATGGAGCTGTTAGTTTAGATTTTAATCAAGAAGCAAAAACAGCGACACTAACAGTTAATGAAGGTGTAACATGGTCAGATGGGGAACCTGTTACTGCTGAAGACTTACTGTATTCATATGAAGTAATCGGAAGTCCTGATTATACAGGAATTCGTTACGACTCTTCTTTTACAAATATTGTAGGGATGGAAGAATACAATAGTGGTGCTGCAGATACCATCTCTGGAATTACTGTAAATGATGATAAAAGTATTACAATTGAATACCTAGAAGTTCACCCAGGAATGCTTCAATCTGGTGGTGGAATTTGGGCTGGCGCAATGCCTAAGCACCAATTAGAAAATATTGCTATTGCTGATCTGGAAGGTTCAGAAGAAATCCGCAACAATCCAATTGGCTTTGGACCATTTGCTGTTTCGAACATCGTTCCGGGAGAGTCAGTTGAATTTGTAGCTAACGAACATTACTACAAAGGCGCACCTATTTTAGACAACGTTATTGTTGAAGTTGTTCCTCCAGAAAGTATCGTTGCTGCTCTTGAAAATGGCGAATACGATCTAGCTTTATCTATGCCGACTGATGAATACCCAACATATGCAGATCTTCCTGGATACACGTTATTAGGTAGAGAAGAATTAGCATACACTTACATTGGGTTCAAATTAGGAACTTGGGATTCTGAAGCCAGCGAAGTTGTGCCAAATCCTGATGCTAAAATGGCAAGTAAAGAATTGCGCCAAGCTATGGGATACGCTATCGATAACAATGCTGTAGCGACTCAATTCTATAACGGATTGCGTTCAAATGCGAATACGGCTATCATCCCTGCATTTGGAGATTTCCATAATGCGGACGTTGAAGGTTACACATATGATCCAGATATGGCAAATAAATTGTTAGATGATGCTGGATTTGAAGATACAGATGGAGATAACTTCCGTGAGGATCAAAATGGTGAACAATTGGTCATCAACTTTGCTTCTATGGCTGGTGGAGATACAGCAGAACCAATTGCTGAATATTACATGCAATCATGGGCACAAATTGGCTTGAACGTACAATTAACAGATGGGCGTTTGCTTGAGTTCAACAGTTTCTATGACCGTCTTGAAGCAGATGATGAAGGAATCGATATCTATCAAGGAGCTTGGGGAACAGGTACTGATCCTAACCCAGAAGGCTTGTATGGAAGAAATTCAGCATTCAACTACACTCGTTGGAGTAGTGATGAAAATGATGCCCTTCTTGACAAAATTTCTGGAAGAGCGGATGATGCAGACGGTAATGCTTGGGATAGCGAATGGATCACGACTCAATACCACGATTGGCAAGAGTACTTCTCTGAAGAAGCACCAATCATCCCGACATTGTTCCGTAACGAAATCTTACCAGTAAACAACCGCGTAGCTAACTACGACTGGGGTTATGATGCAGATCCAGAATTTGGATGGCATGCAGTTGGAGTTACTCAAGAAGAAGCAGTAACTGAATAATTCCAGTTTTTCTAAAAAGAAGTAAGAGTGTCATGCTCTTGCTTCTTTTTTGTATAGGCTAAAATCGAATTTCATCACGTCATACGCATGAAAAAAATGAAATAGAAAATAAGATTACGAATCCTCACATCTCTAGTCTGCTAAAAGAAAAATGCGGAGGTGGGCGACATGAACGAGATTTTTCATCTGTTGAGTGAAGAGGAAGACTTGCTTTTTTGAATTTCTCAAAATACTGAGACACGCTTTTTAAGCTGTGACTCATTTGAGACCAGTGATATTTCTGGAGGAAATTTCACCTCATAGAGCCGCCCCTACTTATTAAGAGCGCGTTTTAAAAAGAAGACCTTAATTTTTAGGAGAAAATTACTTTTCATGCGCATGACGTGGGATTTCATGAATAAACGTTTATTTTTGTTGCAAAAACCAGTATAATAAGGCAGTAAGAGTATTATGATGGAAAAAGGGGAATCACAAATGAATAAAGAATTCTTAGCAAAATTGAAGTCAACGTTTCAAATAGAATTTAACAACACTGACTTTTTAAGTGAAGCATTTACCCATTCATCATATGTGAATGAGCACCGGGAATTGGATTTGAAGGACAATGAACGTATTGAATTTTTGGGAGACGCAGTACTAGAGTTAACCGTAACGAAGTACTTGTTTAGAGAATACCCAAATCTTCCAGAAGGCAAATTGACTCGTTTGAGAGCTGCTATCGTTTGTGAAGCCAGCCTTAGCCAGTTTGCTAAAGAATGTGGATTCGACCAATACATTCTTTTAGGTAAAGGCGAAGAGCGCATGAATGGAAGAAAAAGACCTTCTTTATTATGTGATTTGTTCGAGTCATTTATAGGAGCTTTGTATCTAGACCAAGATCTAGTAGGCGTGATAAGTTTCTTAGATAAAACAATCTTTCCGCGGATCAAGTCCGGTGCTTTTTCACATGTAATGGATCATAAAACCAATTTGCAAGAGTTTTTACAACGCAATGGAGAAGTTGCCATAGACTATTTATTGGTAGAAGAAGTCGGACCTGCACACGAAAAAGAATTTTTGGTGGAAGTCCATGCAGAAGGCAATATTCTTGGGCAAGGAAAAGGAAAATCCAAGAAAGCTGCAGAGCAAGTAGCTGCTGCTAACGCCTTAGAGAATTTAAAGAGCGTAGAATAAAACAATGATCTTTCTATACATTACACAAACAACGAAAGTTAGGTGTTTTTGCTAACGTTCGTTGTTTGTGTAATGATAGAAGGACATCAAATTTTTAAGTGTATGATAAAAATAAACATATGTATATGGATAAAAACTGTATTTTATCCAGTGTGAGGATATAGGAAGGAGCCAGTCTTCGTGCAATTGAAGAAAATAGATATTAGTGGTTTTAAGTCTTTTGCTGCTAAAACGACTATCGAATTTAACGAAGGCGTAACGGCTGTTGTTGGACCAAACGGAAGTGGAAAGAGCAATATTATTGAAGCCATTCGTTGGGTAATGGGAGAACAGTCCGCAAAAAGTTTACGTGGTGGGAAAATGAATGACATCATTTTCGCAGGGTCAGAATCACGTAAACCAGTTAATATAGCAGAAGTAACACTGGTATTGGATAATCAAGATCAATTTTTGCCTCTTGATTTTTCGGAAGTCAGTATTACCAGACGCTTGAATCGATTAGGAGATAGTGAATTTTATATTAATAAACAAGCATGCCGCTTAAAAGATATCGTCGATTTATTTATGGATTCGGGATTAGGAAAAGAATCATTCTCCATTATTTCTCAAGGGAAAGTTGAATCCATTTTTAATAGCAAACCAGAAGATCGACGCGCAATCTTTGAAGAAGCAGCTGGCGTGTTGAAATACAAAACGAAAAAGAAAAAAGCGGAACAGAAATTGATCGAAACAAAAGATAATTTAAATCGTGTGCAAGATATTGTCTATGAATTGGAAACGCAAATTGAGCCGTTGAAAATTCAAAGTACCATTGCAAAAGATTATCTTCAACAAAAAGAACAACTAAGAGATGTAGAAATTGGGCTTGCAGCGGTTGAGATCAATCAGTTCAAATTAGAATGGCAAGAACAACAGCAAAAAATGGAACAGCTCGACAGCCAATTAGTGGAGATGAAAAAAAATACTCAAGGAATGGAAACTGATTTAACCGTTTTTCGTGAACAGAAGCAGCAACTGTCTCAACAAGTAGACTTGTATCAGGAAAAATTAGTTCATTCTATTCAGTCTATTGAGCAGTTGGAAGGAAAGAAAAATGTTTTAAGTGAACGTACGAAACACACGCAAGAAAACAAAGAAAAAGCCCTTCAATCCAAAGAACAATTGGCTCTTCAATTGCAAGAAACATTAGGTCAATTAGATGGAGTTACAGCCAGTATCAAGTTGAAAGAAAACGAACAGAAGCAGTTGTTAAAAGAGTTGAAAGAAGTTAAAAAAGAACGCGAATTATTATCTGGTAATCAAAAGCAAATGGAAGATAATTTGCGTGATGAGTACATTGATATGATGCAACAAGAGACATCTTTAAAAAATGAACAAACGTATTTGTTGAAAAATTCTTCTCAGTACGAACTGCGGAATGTGAGGTCTCAGTCGTCTAAGCATCATCTACAAAATGACGTTCAACAATTGACAGAGCAATCGCGTATTAAAAAAGAACAGTTAACACTTGTGCAACAAGAGATTGCAGAGAAACTACTGCAATTCCAAGAAAAACAAGCTCAGCTGCAAGCCTTAAAAAAAGATCGAGAAGTTAAAGAAAATCAGTTATACGATGCTATGCGTGTGTTGCAGCAAGCTAAAGCAAAACGAGACAGTTTAAAAGAATTAAGCGATGACTATACTGGCTTCTATCAAGGGGTTAGGGAAGTGTTGAAGCAAAAAGATCGGATAGGCGGAATAGTTGGAGCGGTTACAGAATTGATTGAAGTACCTAAACAACTGGAATTAGCTATTGATATAGCTCTAGGAGCCGCTGGACAACATATCGTAGTCCAAGACGAGACAAGCGGGAGACGCGCTATCCAATTTTTAAAACAAAAACATTCAGGAAGAGCTACTTTCTTACCTTTGACATCGATCAAACCAAGATTTTTACCCGAATCCATTCAAACACAAGCTAAATCTATTGCAGGATACATTGGCATCGGAAGCGAGATCATCCAATACCCAGAACAAGTGAAAACGATTTTGCAAAACTTACTGGGAACGACATTGATAGCTGAAAATTTAGAAGCTGCTAATCAATTAGCTAAACATTTCCATTACAAGTATCGAGTCGTTTCTCTGGAAGGAGATGTGATGAATGCTGGAGGTTCAATGACGGGTGGTTCGAACAAAAAAGGCAATAAAGGCAGTTTACTATCTAGAAAAAATGATTTGCAGTCTTTAAAAGGACAAATCCAACAGATGGATGAATTGATGCAGCAAAAAGAAATCGATATACGCGGTATTAAACAATCTGAAAGAAAAGAAGAGCAGTTATTAAACGAATACCGTGAAATCGGTGAGCAAAAAAGATTGGAAGAACAAGAATTGAAGAGCAAGTCCAATCACCTAGAAGAGGAAATTCACCGATTAACGAGAGAATTGAAAGCTCAAGAATATGAAGCATCGGCTGCTAAACAAGAAGCCGACGAAACAGCTGAACGATTGAACGCTATCCAAACAGAATTGACAGCTGTGCAAGAAAAAATGACCGTTTTAACGAAGCAAATGGATATGGTCTCTTCTCAAAACGAAGAAAAAGAAGTGAAAAAAACACAATTAACTGAAAATTATCAGCAATTGATCGCTCGATCAGCTACTCTTCAGGAGCATTTAAACGGGTTGGCGAAAGAGCAAGAGCGTTTAAGTCAATATACCAGTCAACTTGAACAACAACTGACTATCTTGGAAAATCAGCTGAAAGAAACGAATCAATTTGACGGCAATCATCAACTGACCAAACAAGAGATCGAAGAAACGTTGAAACAGCTGAAAACTGATAAATTAGAGGTCGAAGAGCTGTTGAAACAGCACAAACAAGAGAAACAACTAGTGGAAGAAAAAATGGAGGCATTGGATCAGCAAATGTCCATTAAACACAATCAACGTCAATCTGTGTTAGAAAAAAGAGCGACTATCGAAATCGCAATGAACCGCTTAGATGTAGCTATTGAGAGCCGACTGACTCTTTTGAGTGAAGGATATGGATTAACGTTTGAAGCTGCTAAAGACTTTACAATCACCGTATCTTTAGAAGACGCCAGACGGACAGTCAAACTATTGAAGCAAGGCATTGAAGAATTGGGTACAGTGAATCTAGCAGCTATAGATGAGTATGAACGTGTCAATGAACGGTATACCTTCTTATCGGAACAAAAAGCCGACTTGGAGGATGCCAAAAATAGTTTGTTTGAGACGATGGATGAGATGGATGCGGAAGTGACTAAACGTTTCTCAGAAATGTTTGAAGCGATACGCGGTCAATTTTCTGCTGTTTTCCAACAATTATTTGGCGGTGGAACAGCTGAATTAAAATTGACGGATCCATCTAACTTATTGACTACCGGAATCGAGATAATTGCTCAGCCTCCTGGTAAAAAGCTGCAGCAACTGAGTTTGCTTTCGGGTGGAGAACGTTCATTGACAGCGATCGCCCTTCTGTTTTCTATCTTACTTGTTCGTCCTGTTCCATTTTGTATTTTAGATGAAGTAGAAGCGGCTTTAGATGAAGCAAATGTGGTTCGTTTCGGACGTTATTTGCGTAAATTTGAAAAGGACACGCAGTTTATTGTGATCACTCATCGAAAGGGTACGATGCAAGAAGCAAACGGCCTTTACGGAGTTACGATGCAAGAATCAGGAGTTTCAAAAATTGTTTCTGTCCGTTTGGAAGAAATCGGAACTATGCCTTCAGGTAAGTAATATTGGAAAATAGAGGAGCGTATCCTAACATGATGAAATTAATCGCCGTTGATTTAGACGGGACACTTTTAAAGAGTGATGGAAGTATATCGTTAGAAAATAAAGAAGCTTTAAATCGTGCAAAAGATCTAGGCATTAAAGTCGTGATTTGTACAGGACGTCCGTTACTGAGTGTAGCGACCATCCTGGATGAAATGAATTTAAGAGAGCCTGGAGATTATGTGATTACTTATAATGGCGGTTTAGTCCAAAAGGCAGACACAGGGGAAATTTTATCTGAGAAGTCACTGACCAAGGCAGACGCTGTAGAATTATACAACTTGAGCAAGTCGCTTAATTTGCCGTGTAATCTGTTAGATTTGGACAATATTTATGAGCTTCCCTATCCGAAAGACAGAGAGTCATGGTACAGCAGCACTAAACCAGCGTTGCCGTTTGTGACGACTACTTTGGAAGAACTTCCAGATGACAGTCGATTCAATAAAATTATTTTCTGTTACGAAGAAAAGGTATTGAACGAAGAAATCAAAGGTATCCCACCCGAATTCTATGAAAAATTCACGATCATGAAATCTCGTCCTATTTTGATTGAAATGATGAATAATGAAGTCGATAAAGGAAAAGGAATCGAAATTTTATGTCATTTACTGGGGTTCCAAGCAAATGAAGTAATGGCCTTTGGAGATGAAGCTAACGATCATGCTATGATTGAGTTTGCTGGGATGGGTGTTGCGATGGGCAACGCTACTACAGCTTTAAAAGAGGTTGCCGATTACATTACAGATACAAATGATAACCATGGGATCGCCCAAGCTATTAAGAAATTTATTTTGACGAATACAGATCATGCTTAACTGAACAAGTGAGGACATGAAGAAAAGGGGATGAAGATATGGGATTATTTGATCGTATTAAACAAGCGTTTACTGGTGAAAAACCAGAAGAAACACAGGACCAAGCACCAGTTGAACAAAATGAAACCACGGAAAAATACGAAAAAGGATTAGAAAAAACAAGGAAATCTTTTTCCAGTCGAATGAACGAGTTATTTGCGAATTTCCGCACTGTTGATGAGGATTTTTTCGAAGAATTGGAAGAAGTCTTAATCGAATCGGATGTTGGGTTTGAAGTAACGATGGAAATCACAGAAGCATTGAGACAAGAAGTGAAATTGAGAAATCCTAAAGGAAAAAAAGAAGTCCAACAAGTGATTATTGAAAAAATGGTAGATATTTACGAAGAAAGCGAAACCGGAGACCGTTCTATTGCATTGAACGAGGATGGGCTTACTGTGGTATTATTTGTCGGAGTAAATGGCGTAGGAAAGACAACAACTATCGCTAAAATGGCTCATCAGTACATTACTGAAGGTAAAAAAGTGATCCTTGCTGCTGGTGATACGTTTAGAGCAGGAGCAATCGAACAGTTGGAAGTATGGGGAGAAAGAGTTGGAGCGCCTGTAGTTTCCGGTAAAGCGGGTGGAGATCCAGCTTCTGTTGTCTTCGATGCTGTCAAACGTGCTAAAGCAGAAAATGCAGATATTCTTTTTGTGGATACAGCGGGACGTTTACAGAATAAAGTTAACTTGATGAAAGAATTAGAAAAAATGAAACGAGTGATCTCTAAAGAAATTCCAGACGGTCCTCACGAAGTTTTGTTGGTCTTAGACGCTACAACTGGGCAAAATGCCTTGATCCAAGCGCGTCAATTTAAAGAAACAACCGACGTTACAGGATTGGTGCTGACTAAGTTGGATGGAACAGCCAAAGGTGGTATCGTATTGGCTATTCGTAAGGAACTAGGTATTCCGGTTAAATATGTAGGTCTTGGAGAAAGTATGAACGATTTACAAGAATTCGAACCGAATGATTTCGTCTATGGTTTATTTAGTGAAATGATCAAAGACAGTCTTTAAGAAGAAGATTACCTAGAAGATGCAGACGTTTCCAATGTTGAAACGTCTGCTTTTTTTAGTTTTTTTTATTTTTATTCATCCTTAATGAATATTGATTGGGTATTTTTAATGTGTTATCATCTACTTTGGTTACAAGGACTGTTCCATCGAATGATGGAACAAAGCTCCTTATAACCAAAGGAGTTTAGATTTAAGGAGGAATTTTTTGTGAAAGACAAGGTTTTTGAAACTCTGCAAAAAATGGGTAAGACATTTATGCTTCCAATTGCATTATTACCTATTGCTGGGTTACTTCTTGGTATCGGAGCATCATTTACCGGGGACGCATTTATTAATTTATACAAATTAGATTGGTTATTAGGGGAAGGTACAGTCCTTAACAAAATTTTGACCATTCTAAACGACTGTGGACAAATTATTTTTGATAATCTGCCCTTATTGTTTGCAGTCGCAGTTGCTTTAGGATTCGCTAAAGCGGCGAAAGAAGTTGCTGCTATTTCAGGAGTTGTAGCGTATTTTATGATGTATGCTGCATTAACCAGTACAGTAGAGAATTTTAGAGATATGGATGCATTATCATCCATTCCTGGACTGATGAGTAGTTTCCTAGGGTTTGAAAACACTATGAATACAGGAGTGTTTGGTGGGATCATTATTGGTTCGGTAGTAGCCTTTCTACACAACCGCTATTATAAAATCGAACTGCCAGATGCGTTATCATTCTTCGCGGGTACTCGTTTTGTCCCAATTGTTTCAGCTTTAGGCGGAATTGTTACCGGTGTTTTGTTGGCCTTCTTATGGCCGTTTGCGGCGCAATTTATTGCTTGGTTAGGATCATTGGTTGCTGACTTGGGATATGTCGGAACTTTCTTATACGGATTCATTTATCGTGCATTGATTCCGCTTGGTTTACATCATGTATTTTACTTACCTTTCTGGCAAACAGCATTGGGTGGAACTGCCGTAATTGCAGGACAAACTGTTGAGGGGGCGCAAAATATCTTATTCGCTCAATTAGCAAATGGACTTCCTGTAGGTGCAGAAGCTGGGAAATTCTTCTCAGGTATGTTCCCTTTCATGATTTTCGGATTCCCGGCTGCAGCTTTAGCGATGTATCACACTGCTAAGCCAGAACGTAAAAAAGATGTCAAAGGATTGATGACGTCATCTTCTTTAACCTCTGTTTTTACAGGAATTACTGAGCCGCTAGAATTTTCATTCTTGTTTGCTTCTCCATTCTTGTACTTTGGAGTACACTGTGTACTTGCGGCATCTTCATTTGCGTTGATGCACTTTTTAAATGTCGGAGTAGGGTTGACTTTCTCTGGTGGATTAATTGACTTCGTATTGTATGGCGTTTTACCAGGTCAATCTGTGACGAACTGGATCCCTGTGGTGCTTGTTGGAATAGTTTATGCACTGGTTTATTACTTTGTATTCCGTTTCTTTATCTTGAAGTTCGATTTGAAAACACCTGGACGCGAAGATGAAGTAATAGAATCTAAAATGTATACTAAAGCCGATTACCAAGCTAAAAAAGCTGGTGAAAAGCAAGGGACCTCTCCTGAACCAGAAGATTCATTATCTAAAGATATCATTGAAGGTTTAGGTGGAAAAGAAAACTTAGTAGATGTAGACAACTGTGCGACACGCTTGAGAGTAACGATCAAAGACGGAGAATTGGTCAATCAAAATCTGTTGAAGTCAACAGGAGCTGCGGGAGTAGTCGTTAAAGGAAATAATGCTCAAGTCATCTATGGTCCAAAAGTATCGAATATCAAATCAAATATCGATGAATATTTAAATAAATAGAGTCATGTAAAAATCATCTTGCCTCTGAAAGCAGAACTCTTATGGAATTGCTTTTTTCAGGACATTTGCAAGCTCCAACTAAATAACTAATCAAAACAGGGAGTGGAACTTTAGTTCTGCTCCCTGTTTTCATGACAAAAAAAGCCTAGCTTCTATTGACTAAACTAGTAAAAATAGGTACTCTTAAGTAGTGTGTAAAAGGAAAATACTTTACAGTGAGTGCTAGGAGAGAACAGATAATGGAATTAGAAAAAACAAATCAAATGAATGCGTTATTTGATTTTTATGGTGCTTTACTGACTGAAAAACAAAAAGAATACATGCAGTTGTATTATGGTGATGATTATTCATTAGGTGAAATAGCCGATGAATTTAATGTCAGCCGCCAAGCAATTTACGACAATATCAGGCGTACAGAGAAAATCCTTATCGAATACGAAAACAAACTCAGCTTATTTAAAAAATTTAGTGAAACTACTGCCATTATCAATCAGCTCGAAGAATATGCAGCTGCTCACTATCCAAAAGATGAAGAGTTGAGAGCAGAGATCGAAAAACTTAGAAAAACAAATGATGAAGAGTAGGAAAGGTGAAGAAATATGGCATTTGAAGGATTAACAGAAAGACTCCAAAATGCAATGACAAAATTACGTCGTAAAGGAAAAGTTTCTGAAGCAGACGTTAAAGAAATGATGCGTGAAGTACGATTAGCTTTATTGGAAGCCGATGTAAACTTTAAAGTTGTCAAAGAGTTTGTCAATAAAGTAAGTGAACGTGCTGTTGGAACAGAAGTATTAGACAGTTTATCTCCAGGACAACAAATTATCAAAATCGTAAATGATGAATTGACTGAATTGATGGGTGGAGAAACAGCTACAATCAATTTTTCTGTAAAACCTCCGACTGTTGTCATGATGGTCGGGTTGCAAGGAGCCGGAAAAACTACTACTGCTGGTAAGATAGCGAATTATGTACGCAAAAAGGAAAACAAAAGACCTTTATTAGTTGCTGCGGATATTTATCGTCCGGCTGCTATCCAACAATTGCAAACTATCGGTGATCAGTTAGATATGCCGGTATTTTCAATGGGAGATCAAGTCAGTCCGGTAGAGATCGCTCAAAAAGGGATTGAAGAAGCTGTACGAACAGGTCGCGATGTTGTTTTAATCGATACGGCTGGACGCTTGCACATTGATGACAATTTAATGACAGAGCTGGCTGATATCAAACAAACAGCAAATCCTTCTGAGATCTTTTTAGTCGTTGATGCTATGACCGGTCAAGATGCTGTCAATGTAGCGAAATCATTTAACGAACAACTAGATATCACAGGTGTCGTGTTAACCAAATTAGATGGGGATACTCGTGGTGGGGCGGCTTTATCTATCCGTTCTGTCACAGGAAAACCGATTAAATTTGTTGGTCAAGGAGAAAAGCTTGATGCCTTAGACCCCTTCCATCCAGATCGTATGGCGAATCGAATCCTGGGCATGGGAGACATGTTGACCCTGATCGAAAAAGCGCAACAAGATATTGATGAGAAAAAAGCCGAAGAAATGGCTGAAAAACTGCGTGAAAATACGTTTGACTTCAATGACTTCATTGAACAGATGGATCAAGTAAGCAACATGGGGCCATTAGAAGACATCATTAAAATGATTCCCGGTATGAACAACATGCCAGGTTTGGATCAACTGCAGGTCGATCCTAAAGATACGGCTCGGATGAAAGCTATTGTCCTTTCGATGACAACCAAGGAAAGAGAAAATCCGGATATCATTTCTCAAAGCCGGAGAAAACGGATCGCTAAAGGTTCAGGGCGTCCATTAGTAGAAGTAAATCGGTTGATCAAACAATTCAACGAGTCGAAAAAAATGATGAATAAAATGTCCAAAGGCAATTTTGAAGGCATGGATGGTCTATTCGGAAAAGGTGCTAAAGGTAAGCTAGGTAAAATGGCTATGAACCAAATGGCCAGAAAAAACAAGAAGAAAAAGAAAAAAATCATCCGTAAAAAGAAATAATCGCAAAAAAAGGCAAAAAAAAATGAAGTGTAAAGAAAAAACACTTTACAAGCTTCGAAATAACTGATAAACTATCTTTTGTGAGATTGTTAATGGAGGTGTTAAAGTATGGCAGTAAAAATTCGTTTAAAACGCATGGGTTCTAAAAGAAATCCTTTTTATCGTATCGTAGTCGCAGATTCACGTTCTCCACGTGACGGACGCTTTATCGAAGAAATTGGACACTACAACCCAGTTGTTGAACCAGCTCAAGTAAAAATCGATGAGGAATCTGTATTAAAATGGTTAAGCAATGGTGCTCAACCATCAGATACTGTTCGTAATATCCTTTCTCGTGAAGGTATTATGAAAAAATTCCACGATTCTAAATACAGTAAATAAAAGGGATGATTAAATGAATGACATTAGTGAATTGATTCTTGCAATCGTTCATCCCCTAGTCAGCCATCCGGAAGATGTTCAACTGGAAACTGACGAGTCAGATGAATTTATTGAATACCACTTAAGCGTTCATGAAGAAGATGTTGGACGCGTGATCGGTAAAAAAGGACGCGTAGCGAAAGCTATTCGTACGATTGTATACAGCGCAAAGATCGATGGATCCAAGCGTGTGAGATTAACCATTGTCGACAATTAATTATCCATTTATAAGACAAAGCCGTTTCTTTTTAGAAATGGTTTTTTCTTTTATTTAGGAAAGAAAAGTCTGCTGTAGACATATTCATAATTCCTAGTACAATAAGACTGAGGAAAGATAATTTGGCATAAATGAGGGATGATATGGAAAAACTGTTTAATGTTGGAAAAATCGTCAATACGCATGGGATTAAAGGTGAAGTTCGAGTCATTTCCGTAACCGACTTCCCTGAAGAAAGATACCAAAAAGGTTCAGTATTGATTTTAGAAAGAGAAAAAGCAGCACCTATCGAGTTGGTAGTCGCTAGTCATCGAAAACACAAAAATTTTGATTTGTTGACGTTTGAAAATCACCCAACGATCGAGTCTGTAGAAGTATACCGTGACGGCATCTTAAAAGTTACAGAAGAGCGATTGACAGAATTGCCAGAAAACGAGTTTTATCTGCATGAAATCGTTGGGCTGATGGTAGAAGACGAGACTGGAAATGAAATTGGTAAAATCAAGGAAGTGCTGCAACCTGGAGCAAATGATGTATGGGTCATCCAAAGACATAAGAAAAAAGACTTGCTGATCCCCTATATCGCTGAATGTGTGCTGAATGTTGATTTAGAAGCCGGTAAGGTTACGATACACTTAATGGAAGGGTTAGACGACTAATGAGAATAGATGTACTCACATTGTTTCCTCGGATGTTTGAGGGGCCTATGTCGGAATCGATTATTGGAAAAGCCGTTGAAAAAAACTTGCTGTCTATTAATGTGAAGAATTTCCGTGATTTTTCAGCTAATAAACACCAGAATGTAGATGATTATCCTTACGGCGGCGGAGCTGGGATGCTGTTAACAGTTCAGCCGATTCTGTCTGCGTTTGATCACATCCAAGAACAAACTCCAGAAACTAAAAAAAGAGTGATTTTATTGGATCCGGCTGGAAAACCATTTGATCAAAAAAAAGCAGAAGAGTTAGCAGAAGAAGAACACTTGATCTTCATTTGTGGGCATTATGAGGGGTACGATGAACGTATTCGCTCTATTGTGACTGATGAGATATCGATTGGAGATTATGTCTTAACAGGCGGTGAATTGGGCGCTATGGTAGTTATTGATGCTACTGCCCGTTTATTGCCGGATGCTTTAGGAAATCAAGAGTCGGCAGTCACTGATTCTTTTTCAACAGGTTTATTGGAACATCCTCATTATACAAGACCAGCATCTTATAAAGGAATGGATGTGCCGGAAGTTTTATTGAGCGGCAATCATAAACGCATTGAAGAATGGCGAGAAAAAGAATCTTTGAAACGGACGTATGAGAGAAGACCTGATTTACTGGAAGAGATCGAATTGACAGAGCAACAGCAAAAATGGTTGAAAGAAATCAAAGAATAAAGAAAAAATACTTTACAGTCATTATAGAATATGATAAAGTTATTTGGTGAGTGGGAAAACCACTTAATTAACGATATTCCGCTGTATCCAAATGGAGATATATGAATGTTTGTTGGAAGGAGATAAAAATCATGAGTCAATTAATTGAAGCCATTACTAGCGAACAATTACGCAATGATGTTCCTACTTTCCGTCCTGGAGATACAGTTCGTGTACACGCGCGTATCGTTGAGGGTGAAAGAGAACGTATCCAATTATTTGAAGGTGTTGTAATCAAACGTCGTGGAGCAGGAATCAGCGAAACTTATACAGTTCGTAAAATTTCTTACGGTGTTGGTGTTGAACGTACATTCCCTGTACACTCACCTCGTGTTGCAAAACTTGAAGTAATTCGTCAAGGTAAAGTACGTCGTGCTAAATTGTACTACATCCGTGCATTACATGGTAAAGCTGCTCGTATCAAAGAAGCTCGCCGTTAATTCGCACTTCAAAAAGTCTGGACAATCTGTTGATTGTTCAGGCTTTTTATTTTGTCTATAAATTCTGCATTGTTTACGCTATAATAAAAGAGAAACAGATATTGACGACTATAGTTGGGGGGAAACAAAAGTGACAGAAACAATTGAAAATTTTGAAGCATTGATAAAAGAAAAGAAGATTCCTTTGAAAAGAAGTGAACTTAAAAACGGACAGACTTTATTTAATGGAAATTTTCGCTTAACAAAAACAAAAGTCTTGCCATTCGGGATTGTTTTTGACAGCAAGGATGCACAATCCGTAGATTTTCAAATTACATACCATAAATTAGCGTACGTACAAGATTTTTCTAAAAAAGCAGCTATCTTAGAATTGTTAAATGAGTTAAACCAAGTGAAAGCAGGGTATTATAGCGTGATTCTTGCTGGAGACGGGGAAGTTTATTTAAAACTACTCAGTCGAACTACAAACGATGTTTTAGCTGCATATGAAATGATGGTTTTCGGTTCTACGATCGCTAAAGTACTGATTAAAGAGATTGAAAAAATATTGGAACCCGAAAACGCTGCAGAGTAAAGATAGACTGTTCAATAGAAAGCAGGGATTAAATGGCTCATCCAAATAGTTTATTTCACACAGAAGTTGTAAATGATAAAGGTTTACACGGGGATGCTTTTGTAAAAAATGGAGGACTGAAAGTTACTATTTCTGATCCGCTAGATTCAACACCTGGGACTAATCCTGAAGAACTATTGGGATTGTCTTTAAGCACTTGTTTAAATGCGACCATTCAAGCTTTATTAAAAGGCAGAGGCTTAAAGAATAAAAGTCGAGTGGAAGTTCAAGTAGACATGGTACCTGAAGAAAAAGGCGGGTATTTTTTTGAGGTAGTCGTACTGGCTACGATAGAAGATATGCCATTTGAAAAAGCGGACCGTATTGTACAATCTGCTGAAAAACGCTGTCCAGTAGCTAAACTAATCAATGGTAGTAAAACGGTATCTGTAAAAACCATCGCATCCTAATGGGTGATTAAGTCTGATAAGTGTAAAAGGAACGGGATAAAAATCCTGTTCCTTTTTTTACTTAACGGAATCTTATCGTGAAGCGGATTCAATGAGACTTTTCTTATTGTATAAAGATTCTTCTTTCTTTCTGAAACCTTTGTTGCTATCCTTATTTAGAATTATATTGTGGAGGTGTAGTGGTGAAAAAATTTAAGTCGCCAGTTGTCTGGTGGGAATATTTGAAGATAACGATTGTATTGATCTTTTCAGCTATAACAGGAGCGGTGTCGTTTAACTTTTTCTTTATTCCAGCAAATGTTTATGCATCTGGATTAAATGGTTTTGCGCAATTATTTACAGGTATTTCAGCTGAATATTTCAATATTCAAATGGAAACCGGGCTAATTATATTATTATTGAATATCCCCATTGCTATTTTAGGATGGTTTAAAATTGGAAAAACTTTTACCATGTTAAGTTTTATGTCTTCTTTTCTAGTGTCAATCTTAATGGTTTTTCTTCCAGTCGTGCAGTTAACTCCTGATCCCATTATGAATGCATTATTCGGTGGTGTCATTGGAGGAGCTGGAGTAGGGTTTGCGTTAAAATACGGCTTCTCAACTGGCGGGATGGATATCATCGCCATGGTACTGGCCCAAACAACGGGCAAAACAATCGGTAATTTAATGATGGTGATGAACGCGATTATCGCCATCACTGCCGGAGCATTATTTGGGTGGGAGTATTCATTCTATACGATCTTATCTATTTTTGCTTTTACAAAAGTCGTGGATGCCATTCACACAAGTCATCAAAAAGTGACGGCCATGATTGTGACTACAGATCCGGATACATTAGTCGATGCAATCCACAAACAATTGGTAAGAGGGATTACCGTGCTGCCTGCTACAGGCGGATACAGCAAAACAAATCGTGCGGTATTAATGGTGGTTATTTCTCGTTATGAAATATATAGTTTAGAACAAGCTGTTAAAGAATCCGATGCAGCTGCATTTGTCAACTTTATGCAAACAAACAGTGTTTTAGGAGAATTCCTAAGCAGTGACCAGCAAAAACAACGTAGAGCCAGCGAAGTACGTTGAGTTTTATCATTCCAAAAAGAACCTCTATTTCACTCCAAGTTACTGTGGAGCCAATAGAGGTTCTTTTTATAGAGCAATGAAAGGTTGTTTCAGTGTTCTAACAGTTGTTCAAACTCATGGTATTGTTTTAACGTTTCTGTTAGCAGTTCCGACGAATCATTCGATAAACGGCTGTGCCATTTTTGTACTCGCTGAAGATACTGAACAGCCGAGTCCTCATTTCCTAGCATAAGAAAGCTGTCCACTAATAAAACAAAAGCTTGGAACATTAAGTCAGGGGATTCGGCTTTTAAGATCAGACAGCTTTAATCCTCGTTCCATCATTTTTTTAGCTTCGATCGGACTTTCATGAGAATAGAGAAGAGTATAACTTTCCGAAGCGGTTATCTTTACTGCGTTTTTGTTTGGTTAGGTTGCAGAACGATAAAGATGTTTCCATTACTGCATAGGCTGAGGAGCGTTCGTTACCCTTGTAGATGTTCTTAAAAACTAAGTCTTCAAAGAAAACTTCTGTTTCTTTTAGGGAAATTACAGGTAGCAATGGAATACTGGCTTCTAATTGTATCTGTTCCATAACTATCTCCTTTTCGTTATAGTAGATGCAACAGTGCTCATTTTAGTATAATTGAAATGTATTATTGAAACTTCTAGAACCATGAAACAGAGTACAACTCACAAAGTGATATGTAACTTATGGAATGGTATATTCTGGAGTCATGCGGAAATTCTCTTAAAAATAAACTGTTAATAGACTGGATGAAGAAATTTACAGAAAACGAATGTTGTTCTTTTTTTTGAATTCACGCTTGGAAAACAATCAAAACTACTTATATCTATCAATAAACTGACTGTCAAATGGAGGGGAATTATGCGGAGTGAAGAAGAAGTTTTTGCATTGCTAATAGGATTTGCCAAGTCAGATGAGCGAATACGCTTGGTGAGTTTAGAAGGTTCTAGAGCCAATCCAGCAATAGCGGATGACGAGTTCAAAGATTATGATATCGCTTTTTTCGTAACAGATATGGAATCGTTCCTCTCAAAGGATGATTGGCTAGATTTTTTAGGTAAAAGACTCATTCTTCAAAAGCCAGAAGATATGGAGCTTTATCCACCACAACTGGGAAATAAATTTTCTTATTTAATGCTTTTTGAAGACGGGATAAAAATAGACCTCACGCTAGTTCCAATAAGTGAACTTCAATCATGCTTAAAAAGGAGTGATGGCTTATTGAAGATTTTGTTGGACAAGGACAACACAGTTAAAGAGGAAATCGTTGCTACCGATCAACACTACTGGATGACTAAACCGACTGCTCAGAAATTCACTGATTGCTGCAACGAATTTTGGTGGGTAAGTACTTATGTCGCAAAAGGATTAGCACGACAAGAATTCCTTTTTGCTCAAGACCATCTCAATCAAATTGTTCGACCAACGTTATTGTTGATGATGTCTTGGAAAATTGGTGCTGAAAAAGGAAGTAGTTTTAGCTTGGGCAAAAATTACAAATTTATTCAACATTACCTTGCTGCCGAAGAATGGGAACTACTTCTCCAGACTTTCCAAGGGTCGGGTTATAGTGAAACGTGGGAAGCATTGTTTCTTTGTCAGAAGTTATTTCGAACTATCTCAAAAAAAGTAGCTTTAGCATATGGGTATGATTATCCAAACTATGATGAAAGAGTTACTCCTTATATCCAAGGTCTCCATACTAAATGTTCCTGAATAGAAATGAAAACAAAGAAGCTGAATTCGATACTTGATCGGATTCAGCTTCTTTGCGAAAGGATATTAGTTTAATTTGAAATAGCTCTCTAGATAATTGGCCAATCCATTTTCGTGATTTGTAAAATCTGTCACGTCATTAGCAATTGCTTTCAGTTCATCAATCCCGTTCCTCATGGCAACGCCGTGTCCGGCATATTGGATCATTTCATAATCATTGGCTTCATCGCCAAATGCTAGAATATCTTGTTGTTGGATACCGTAAACCTGCGCAATTCTTTCCACACCCAGTGCTTTTTGGACGCCGGCAGCGACTACTTCCAAGCAAGGGGTTTGTCCACCCCAAGTGCGCACTTCTACTGCATCGCCGTAGCGGTTGACGATTTTGTCGATGATCACTTGTTGATTTTCATGTCCAGTGAATACACTGATAGCAGTCGGTTCTTCTTTTAATGTATCTTCAGATAATTTGAAAGACATATTTTTACCGGTTGCAAAAAAGTCTGCGTAAGGAATAAAATCGTCATCTACATAGACAGTGTCGCGTAATTCTGCAGCAATCAATTGGATGTCCATTTCTTTTCGTAAGGAAAGCATGTCGATCGCAATTTCTCTGTTCAATGTTTTATGGTATTGAGATTCCCAAGCTAATTCGTTCGGTTTGTGGCATAATGCACCATTGAAGTTCACGATAGGAGTGTCTAAATCTAACTCCGCATAATATTGACGACTGCTGCGATATGGTCGACCAGTAGCAATCGAAACGATATGACCAGCTTTTTTTAAGGTGGTCAAGACTGCATTCGTTTTTTCTGAAATAAGGGATTGATTGTTTAAAGTAGTTCCGTCTAAATCAAGTGCGATTAACTTTTTATTCATCTGTATCCTCCAAGGTTTTTATGCTAAACTAATTAAAGTATTTAAGTACACGATAACACAAATCAAAACCAATAAAAAGTACTGATATATCAACCATCAAAACTTTTTTGTTACTAGCTTGTCACTAGTTCAACGCATTAGTTCAATTGTTTCTTTTAACTCTTCAAGCGTTTTATGTGTATACACACGTTCACCAACACCTTTTGATTTATGTCCCATAATTAAATCGATTGACACTTTATTTGCATTTTTACTATCTAATCTAGTTCTTAGTGTGTGTCGTGTTTCATGTGGTATGTGTTTCATACCTAAATATTCTAATTCTTCTTTAAAATGATTTCTCAAAACTTGAGTACTCATATCTTTATCATCATGAGGATTTAAATATTCAGTAGGAGTTTTCATTTGAGTTTCGATAAAAGGGAATATTCTATGGTGAATTGGAACAATTCGATCTCTTCCATTAACTGTTTTGAGTCCTCCTTGAAGTGTTCCTTTTACCAAGTCAACATCTTCTTTTTTCAAACCTACATATTCACTAATTCTAAAACCCGTATAGATCATTGCTAGAGTGTGCTTAATCCAAATGTTATCGGACAGTTCCCATAACATATCAATTTCTTGTTCAGTGAAAGGGACCTTCTCTTTAGGAGCTTCAGGGTCTACAATGACGAGGTCCGAATACATTTTTCCGATAACATCCAACTCCATTGCTAACTTATCTATGTTCTTAAAAAAAGATTTTGTAGATGATTGGGAAGAGTACCCACCGGACTCATCAACGATTTCTTGCATATGATACGTTTTTATTTCACTATAAGCTACATCATGAAGAGATTCGGCTTTTCCAAATGACGTATTCAAAATGTTTTTGGTGGATTTAGCGAACTTAATGTATCTTTTTGTTGTTTTGAGTTTTTCAAACAATTCAGCTAATGTGACTTTATTCTGTTTCACATCATATGGATTCTTATTGTATTCAGCTAACATAATCAATCCATCTTCTTTAGTTTCAGTATATCCAATTGGCAAATATATTGGATGTCCTTTTTCATTCCATCCAATTGTTTTTCTGACAAAGAAGGGTCTCCTTCTATTTCCTGATAATTTGGTTACAGAACCATATCCATTTGGTAATTTCATTCCATTCACTCCTCATTTTATGGTAAAATGAGTGTACAGGTACGCTAAAGAGACGTTACAAATTTCAGTAGCGTTAGTACACTGTTTAGGTAAAAATACATCACTCGAACTTTGGTAGGAGAGAGTGGTGTATTTTTTTGTTTATAAATAGACGTTCTTTGATTGAGTTGGTTTTATTTTTTCAAATAATTGAACCAATTTTAATTTATTTGGATCGCGTGTAATCAATACGATTGTATTCGGTTCATCATTTGAAACGTAATTAATAAGAATAAAATCAGTTTTTTGTTTTTTCTCTTTAGTTTTGACGCGGCCACCAATCATGGCGCCCAATAATCCGAATGTAGCATTTCCAATCATCATACCTGGAACCGATTGTTTTGCATATTGCTGCATTTCGGTTTCCGTTTTATGAACGATCGAATTAATTTTATCTATGGATAAGGTGAATTCTTGCTTTTTACCATTCGTTAATCCGTACATATATAACTCATCACTTGATAGTTTCAGAAATATATCTGTTTCTTCTTCTAATGAAAGACCTTCAACTAAGCTACCTAAAACGATCACATAATTTTTCTTTTTTATCCCAAACATTTATATTCTCCCTTTCTCACTACAGGTTCAAGTTAGGTTCAAGATAGGTTCAAGTTAAACATTTCATCTTGAACCGTCATGAACACTTGATACCATTGACTTTTTAACCCTAGAGGTTCAAGGGTTCGCCATTTAGTACTATATACTTATATATTATAGTACTAAAGTATTTAAAGATAGAGAAAAGATAAAAGTAAGAATACTATAAAGAAATGAGATTCATCTTGAACCCTTGAACTTTTCACCCTCAAAAGTCAGTCACACCATGAGTTTTATGCGGTTCAAGATGGCATTATTTCATCTTGAACTTATCTTGAACTTTCATTTCATCTTGAACCGGTATTCGATTAGTTCTTCTTTAATAGAAAACATTTCAGCTAATTTAGGACTTGGAAATTCTTTATATTCTTCAACCATGTCATCGCTAATTAGTAATTGGATGGCAAACGCATTTGCTTCATTTTCAAATTCACTTATGGAAAGGTAAGTATTTTCTACTAAGAACATGGCATTTATATCAGAGTGAAGTAGCGCATGACCTAATTCATGCGATGCAGTAAACATTTGTTGGTGTTCGTCCATGTTTTCATTAATATGGATAAACTTCTCATCTAACATAATGTTAAAGTAGCCATTAATTTTACCCAATGGTTCAAAGATGATGTGAATTCCTAATTCTTTGGCAATGATGAATGGATCTCGTGAATCGTGCTTTTTAACTAAATCAGTAACCATTTTTTTCAAATGACATCAATCCTTATGTTTATTACTAATCATTTTTGCCATCTTATAACTATTTTCCAAACTATTCTTCAAAAGATCACGAGTATCATCATCCAATTCATCACCATCAAACATTAACGCATAATTTTCTGAACCTAACTGTTCCAATAAGAAATTAATCGAACTGGCCACGTCTGCATTAGATAGTTTTTGGAACTCTTCATATTTTTGAACTTCTTTTGCTAAATTTTTATGATCTGTTTCTCCTAATAAATAATCAGTTGAGACGCCAAAATACTTAGCAACCTTTTTAACTTTATCGATTCCAGGGTTAGTAGTATTCCATTTTCTTATGCTGCTATTACTCAAATCCAACTTACGTTCTAGTTCAGCTAGTGTTATTTTCCGTTGTTCAGCTAATTCTACAATTCTTTCTACTATCATTTTTCCACGTCCTATCAAGGTTTTTGATAGCTTATCAAATAAACAATAGAAAATATTCCTTTTTCTCTTGACGAAAGGAAAATATTCCGTTATTATGTGTATAAGCTAATAAGTTAGCAAAAAAGACAAAACAAAAACAACAATGTTTGGCGACATTAAAGGGTTATTGTATATCTCTTTTGTTTATTTAATATGCTTATATCTTAGCTTATTTTCCTTTGAAGGTCAATAGAAAAGGATAATAACTTGAGAAAATAATTATAGAGAGGAGAGAATAAAAAACATGACGTCCGAAACTTTCGAAATACGTGTTCGGAATGAGCTATGGAAACGGAAAATGTCGGCTAAACAATTAGCAGAAACATTGAATATTTCAGAAGCATATCTTTCAGATATTTTGAAAGGGAAAAGAAACGCTCCGGAACAAAGGAAGAGAATTATTTATATTTTGAGTATGGATGGTGATTCAAATGACATTTAGTCAAGAGTTGAAAAAGTTGATGATTCAAAACGAAATGACTCAAAAACAATTAAGTGATTTAACTGGTTTAGCAAAATCATCTATTAGTCAGTATGTATCTGGAAAGAATGAGCCATCCGCAGAAAACAAAAAGAGATTGATGAAAGTTTTGGAAGTGGATGCTGATTTTTTAGAAGAATCCGAATCGCAACCGGAAAGTACAAATAACATTTCCATTTCATTTGCTGCTAAAAAACTTGGCAAGTCAGAACAATTCGTAAGAGTTGGATTACAAAATGGTATTTTACCATTCGGTTTTGCGGTAAAGATGAGTAGTAAGTTCACCTACCATATCAGTCCAAAGAAATTCAAAGAATATGTTGGATAAAACGAAAAAAAGCCACTGCAGCGAACAGTGACTTGGAAAAAGTAATTTGTAAGGAGAGTATACCATGGAATTAACTGAAAAAACATTCAATAAGCTACAAGCAGAATTGAAAAAATGGTTCGTAGGTAATAAGAGATTAAAAGAAAATCGTCCCGTTTTAAACACAATTCATTTCACAGAAGATGGAAACATTGAAATGACTAATAGTCATGTAGCTATTCGAATGAAAGACGTTCACGAACAACCAGAACACGTTGTACCTTATCTTGATACTTCAGCTTATCCAAGTTTGGAACGAATATTCAATGGAGTAGAAAATGGTAGTTTTCAAATTGAGTTGGAGCCAAAACTAATGCTTGGAATGTTGAGTCCTTTCAAATTGGAAAAAGTAGAAGTGATAAAACTTTCGTTTCGCAAAGATGGTATTGAATTCAAACCTGTAAATTACGCTGGAAACATCATACAAGAAGCAAAATTAACTGTTCCACTGAACATGAATGAAGAATTTCATATAGCTGTAAATGTAAAATATTTATATGACGCGATGATGTTTTTCAAAACTCAAAAAATAAAAATTATCAAAATGACAGCTAGTTCAGCAGTTCGCCCGATGATGTTTGAACATGAAAACCTTCAATATCTGGTTACACCAGTAAGAATAGGGTAGGTGAAGATAATTGAAATTGTCGGTTAAAGGTTACGAAGGAATTTACGAAGTTTCCCATGACGGTAGAGTATTTTCAATTCTCCAAACTACATCGAGAAGAATTGGAGAATTGAAACCTTATGTTAATAAAGGTGGATATTTAAGAGTAAACTTATACGATCGATTTGGGAAAGTCAAAAAATATTACGTTCATCGATTGGTAGCATTGAATTTCATCAATCAAGAAAAAGGTGGAAATGTAGTCAATCATATCAATGGTGATAAAACAAACAATCATGTAGCGAATTTAGAATGGCTTTCTCAAAAAGAAAACATTAGACACTCTTATGAAACTGAATTACAAACTCATTGTGTACCAACTTACGTGAATGGTGAACGATTTAGGACAATGAAAGAAGCAAGTATCGCAATCGGGTTAAAACCATTCAGAATCTCACACGAAAGGCGAAAACGAGGGAATTCATTCCAGTTATTCGGACACTCTATCAAGTGTGGTGATGCCAATGTCCAATATTAAGTTATTTCCGCACCAAGAACGTGCGCTAAAGGAAACAGAACAGTTCTCAAACGTAGCTTATTATTTGGATATGTGACGAATGGGACTTGGAAAAACGTATGTAGGTTCTGAAAAAGCAAAACAATTAGATGAATGGATCACTATTGTCGTTTGTCAAAAGTCACTGATTGAGACCTGGTCAAAACACATTGAACAGCATTATCCACAGTATGAATTATTGGATATGACGATCAAAGGTAATTTGCAGAAATTGAATGAGGGATTAAATGAAGACCACAAATATTTTTTAGTGGTTAACTATGACTTGCTTTTTAGAAGGAAAATATTCCTTGGTTTGAGAGATTATACTCTAATATTAGATGAATCCTCATTGATTCAAAATGACAAGGCTAAACGGTCTAAATTTGTGCTAGACATGCAACCTAAGAACGTCATCCTATTATCTGGTACACCAACGAGTGGTAAATACGAAAATTTATGGACTCAACTTCATTTATTGGGTTGGAAAGTTTCAAAGAATTTGTATGAAAAACAGTACGTGAATTGGAAAAAAATTGATTCAGGTGGTTTCATCAGAAAAATACCTGACCCAGCTAATCCATATCGAAACGTAGAACGTCTAAAATCAAAAATGAGACAGCATGGAGCCATCTTCATGAAGACTGAAGAAGTATTCGATTTACCAAGACAAAACTTCATAACGGTGCCTATTTCGTCCACAAAACTATACAGAACGTTTAAACATGATAAGTATGTTGTTTTGAAAGGTTATGGGGATGTTTATGAAGAAAAACCAAATGATATTGATTCTGATTTTTACGGAACGGTATGGGGAATGAGTGATTTGGAACTAATTGGAGATACTACATTAACTCATAGATTGTATTTGAGAATGTTAGCAGCTCAATACAATGAAAATAAATGGCGAGCATTCGAAGACTTGATAACTAGTACCATGGATCGATTAGTAGTTTTCTATAACTTCAAAGAAGAATTGGAAAATATGAAACTACTAGCTGACAAACACGAACGTCCAATGTCGGTCATTAGTGGTGACGAAAAACATTTAAAAAGTTATGAGTTATTTGATAACTCCATCACCTTCATTCAATACCAGGCTGGTGCAATGGGTCTGAATCTTCAAAAAGCAAACAAGATTATTTATTTCTCACTCACTGAAAAAAGTGAATTATTTGAACAATCCAAGAAACGTATTCATAGGATTGGACAAGATAAACCTTGCTTCTACTATATTTTAGAAACAAAAAACAGTATCGAACAAGATATCTATGAAAATTTGAAAATGAGAAAGGACTATACTGATGAACTCTTTAAGGAATATGAAACCAACGAATAAACAAACGTTATGGTCAATCTTTGCTGCAACTTGCATTTGGGTAGCACCTTATATATTCGAAATTGCAGATGGTAGTAGAGGTTATGATTCGACAGGTGGAGAAATATTCATCTATGTATTACCGATATTGGTGTGGTTACTAGATGGAACAATCACAGATGGGAAAGAGGAGCTGAACGAATATGGAAAATGAAATGACACAATTTGAAAAGAATCATTTGGTTTATTTTCAACAATTGGCTGGATTAACTGCACAAAAGAAATCTCTGGAAAAACAAGAAAAAGAGGTTAAAAGTCAGATTCAATCTTCAATGGAAGCTTATGATATTCAATCCATTGACAATGAGTTCATTAAGATAACTTATGTCGAATCAAAACCTAGTGTGAGTATTGACCTTGCAGCAGTTAAGAAAAAAGAACCAAGTTTACATGAAGATTTGTTGAAAGATTATCCTAAAGTTACCGAACGAAAACCATATTTGAAGTTTACGGTACGTTAAATGGCAGCAGAAGTTTGGAGACCGGTGGAAGGATACAAAGCCTATGAAGTTAGTAGTTTTGGAAGAGTTCGGTCTAAAGGTTTCATTATGAATAATGGAGCATTTAGAAAAGGGATAATCTTGAAACCATATCCGGATCCAAAGGGTTATTTGAAAGTTGATATTCATAGAAATATAAAGAAAGTGCATAGGCTGGTAGCACAAGCATTCATTGAAAATTCTATGAACAAACCACAGGTAAATCACAAAGATGGTGATAAATCGAATAATCATATTGATAACTTGGAGTGGATGACAAATTCAGAAAACACACAACATGCTTGGGATACTGGATTGAGAAAGAGGGTTTTGAATGGCAAGTGAAAAATTATTTGAAAATAAAGTAAAGAAATGGTTACACACTCAAGGTATCTATTCTGCTGGTCATCCGATACAAAGTATGACGGTGAAGCAAAAGGGATGGTACTTCAAAGTTTTTGGAGGGGGATTTCAAAAGTCTGGTATTCCAGATGTAATTGCCTGTATTAATGGGGTATTTTTCTCCATTGAACTGAAAGCTTCAGTAGGAACTCCATCCGAATTACAAAAACTAAACACAAAACGAATCAACAAATCAAACGGAATAGGATTGATTTTATATCCAGAAGGATTTGAGGAATTTAAACAAATTGTGGAAGGAGTACTTCAATGCAACTATCACATTCCAGAGTTGAACTCTTTAAAAGAAATCCACTCGAATACAAATTGCGATATATTGACCGATTAAGAACTTTACCACCTGATGATCCAACAAATCCATTAATCATTGGATTAGGACTTCATAAAGGGGTAGAAACAACCGCTGAACAAGGAATCAAAGAATATTACATGAGTTACCCCATCATCAACGATAGACACATTGAAGAAGCCATGAAGCTGGAAGTTATCGTTCCTAAAGTAAAGAAAATGATTCCAGATGGTGAACATGAAGTGATGATTTCAAACAAAGATTTTATTGGATTCATTGACTTGGTGTCTGAGAACGAAGATGGAACGTATGACATTTACGATTTCAAATATTCAAATAACGTCAAGAACTATAAGAATTCTAGTCAGTTACACTTGTACAAATACTTTTGGGAGAGACAAAACCCAGGTAAAGAAGTAAGAAATATGTATTTCTTATTTGCTCCAAAGACTGGAATTAGACAAAAGAAAACTGAATCATTGTTCGAATTTAGACAACGTTTAATGGACCAACTTTCCACCATGGAACCGGAACTAATTGAAATTGAATACGATTCTTCAAAAGTTATTGAATTTTTACTAGATTCAAAACGATTACTAGAAGCCGATACATTTCCGCTTTACGAAGATTATTTATGGAAATTTTCAGAATACCACAACTACATTATGAATGGAGAAGATTACATGATTTTACCAGGAAACGAAAGACGAGATATCACGAAAGTAAGCAAGAGAACGATTTGGGAATATGGTAAACCAATGAGTGGTAAAACGACATTTGCGAACAATTTCCCTGATCCATTAATGCTGAATACAGATGGGAACATTCAATTCGTAGATGCTCCATTTATTCCAATAAAAGACACGGTAGTTACTGAAGGAAGACGTACCATTCGCACATTCGCATGGGCAAACTTTAAAGACACGATTGACGAATTGGAAAAGAAAGATAATGAATTTAAAACCATCATTGTGGATTTGGTTGAAGACACTTATGAATCATGTCGCCTTTACATGTATGACAAATTGGGAATCACTCATGAATCAGATGATTCCTTCAGCGCATGGGATAAAGTTCGTATTGAATTCCTATCAACATACCGTAAATTGATGAACCTGGACTATGAGAACATTATTTTAATCAGTCATGAAGATTCATCCAAAGACATTACCAAAAAGGGTGGTGACCGTATAACGGCTATTAAACCAAACTTAAATGACAAAGTATCAAATAAGTTGGCTGGAATGGTCCATATTGTAGCGCGTGTCATTGTTGAAGAAAATGATGATCGTACTCTTTCATTTAAGCAAGATGAAGTGACATTTGGTGGTGGAAGATTAACTACTGATGTAACAGAAATTGAATTGGATTATGAAGCTTTCTTGAAAGTTTATGAAGAAGCAAATGCGAATAAACCTTCTAAAAGAAAAGTAGCTGCAGTCAAAGAAGAAGTTACAACTGAAGAAACCACTGAAAAACCGAAACGTGGACGTAAGAAAAAAGTAGAACCTGTTGAGGAAGTGACAGAGGTTGAAGAAGAAACTGAGAAAGAAACAGAACCGGAAGAAATATCTGAAGAATCGGAGTCATTGGATGAATCAGAGATGGGAACAGCGGAAGAAGAACCAGCGGTTGAAGAAAAACCTAAAGCTCGCACAAGAAAACGCAAACCAGTAGAACCAGTCGAGGATAATAAGGATGAAAAAGAAGAAAGTGAATCAACTGAAGTAGTTGAAGTAGCTGAAGAAAAAGAAGCTCCAAAAAGACGCGTTCGTAAAAAAGCAGAACCAAAAGTCGAAGAAACTACTGAAGAATCTTCAGAAGAACCTAAAAGACGTACTCGCAAAAAACGCGACTAAAAGGAGTAATGAAATCATGAAAGTAATGGATAGGATCATCATTACAGATAAGAACAAAGCTACAAACGGTAGATTAGTTGGAATAAAAGGAACGATTACTAGTATTCACGGACGTAACGGTTATCAGTTATCAGTGACTTTAGAAAACGGTAAATTAGAACTTTTTTTAAAAGACGAATTAACAGTAATAAAAAATACAAACACTAAGGGAGATAAATAACAATGGCTAATATTTGGGATAAATTTGATAAAGAAATCGATACTACAGGATTACAAAATGATGTAAAGGAAGCTGCTAAAAATGGCGGTGGAGATTACGAAGAAGTACCTCACGGAACTTATGAAGTGGCAGTAAATAAAATGGAATTGACTCAATCTAAAAAAGGTGACCCAATGGTGACGGTTTGGTTCAAAATCCTTGAAGGAAAATTCAAAAACAGCCTTATTTTCTACAACCAGGTTATTACTCAAGGCTTCCAAATTCACTTTGCGAATGAACTGTTACGTGGAATGGACTCTGGTTTAACAATCGAATTCAGCTCATACAAACAATATGGCGAACTATTAATGGATGTAATGGAAGCTATCGATAAAACATTAGAATTCGAATTGGAATATACAGAAGGTAAAAAAGGTTTCAGCAATTACAAGATTTCAGATGTGTTCGAAGTAGAATAAAACAACTGAATAAGGGAGGTTATTTCTCCCTTATTTTTTATGAGGATGTGAAATGACTTGTTATTTTTTGACTATGAGGTTTTCAAAGAAGATTGGCTAGTGGTCATTTTAGATATGGTGAAAAAGAAAGAACATATTATCATTAATGACCCTGAAAAATTGGAAAAATTCCATGAAGAAAATCGCAATGAAATTTGGGTTGGTTATAACAATAATCATTATGACCAATATATTCATAAAGCTATCCTTTGTGGATTTGATCCAAAAAGAGTAAATGATTACATCATTGAAAAAGGTAATCCAGGTTGGAAGTTTTCATCGCTATTTAGAAAAATTAAAATGATTAATTATGACGTCATGAAGTTTGGAGATGGTGGTTTAAAAACTCTCGAAGGTTACATGGGTAATGATATTCGAGAATCAACAGTACCTTTTGATATTGATCGTAAATTAACTGAAGAAGAAATAGAAGAAACTATCAAATACTGTCGTCATGATGTACAGCAAACAGTAGAAGTTTTCTTGGAACGAAAAAGTGAATTTGAAGCTAGTAGACAGTTGATAAAAATATTCGATTTACCAATAACTTCTTTTAGTAAAACGAAAGCACAACTCGTATCGGAAATTCTAGGTGGAATGAAGAAAAAATTCAATGAAAATGAATTTGATTTTCCTATCGTTACAGCAGTTGAGAAGTACTTGAAAAAATACCGATACGTTTTAGATTGGTACCGTAATCCAGAAAATATGAAATACAAAGATGGTACAAAATTACATCAATTGGAAACCACGGTTGCCGGAGTACCACACGTATTTGGATGGGGTGGTCTTCATGGAGCAAAAGAAAAGAGTACCGAACAGGGTTGGTTGTTAAATATTGACGTTGAAGCCTACTATCCTTCAACACAAATGGAATACAACTTTGGTTACCGGAATATGGGTAAACCTGAAAACTTTGAGAAAATACACATGCAAAATATTAATTTGAAAAAAGAAGGTCGAAAAGTTGAACGGCTACCGTTTAAAATTGCCGATAACTCCATTTCAGGACAACTGAAAGATAAAAACAGTAAGTTATATGATCCGTTAATGAATAATGCTGTTTGTGTAAATGGTCAATTGATGCTGTTGTTGTTGATTGAAATGGTGGAAGAACACGTTGAGTTACTCCAATCCAACACCGATGGTATCTTAGTTAAATTACGCAATTACGATGACTATGAATTAATTGATGACATCGTTCACCAATGGGAACAAATGACCGGTATGGTAATGGAATTTGAAGAGTTTGAACGATTATTCCAAAAAGATGTTAATAATTACATTTTAGTGGATGCTGAAGGTAACGTAAAAACTAAAGGTGGATACGTGAAGAAATTGAGTCGAATTGATTATAATTTACCGATCATCAATAAAGCTTTGATTGAGTATATGGTGAATGATACGCCTGTTGAAAAAACAATCAACGAATGTGACGACCTAATCGAATTTCAATTAGTAGCAAAAATAAGTGGTAAATATAGTCATTTACTTCATGGGGAAAAAGAGCTGAATGAACGTTGTGTAAGAATTTTCGCTTCCAATAGAAAAACTGATGGTGGATTAAGAAAAGTACACAAAATTACCAAAACAGCTGCAAAATTTCCGAATTCTCCATTAAGTTGTTTTACCTTCAATGACAATATGGATGGAGTAAAGACACCAAGTTACCTGGATAGAAAGTTCTATATTGATATGACAAACAAGCGATTAAGAGATTTTGGAGTGATCTAATGATGACACCACACAAAAAAGGAAGGAGCGATTGGATTTGTTTTATAAAGGTTACATTGAAACAAAAGATAAAAAGTCCATAGAAAAAATAAAAGGGCGAGATGATTTCAAAACCTTTAAACAAGTCCAATCACTACCTGATTATGCTGGAATATTGGCAAATGATACTATTTTGATTGATATTGATGATTATGATCAATCAGAAATCTTAATGGATATTGTGGAAGATAAACAGTTGGCTTGTCGAGTTTATGAGACTACCAGGGGAAAACATTTCCTTTTCAAAAATAAAGAGCAAGAAACAAATCGAACTGGTGCTAAATTATCTATCGGGATCAAAGCAGATATCAAATTGGGATCTAAAAACAGCTATGAGGTTCTGAAACACAATGGTATTGAAAGAGAAATCATCTATGATTTGTTTGATGATGAAGAACCTGAAACAGTTCCAAAATGGTTGTTCCCGATAAAATCAAATGCTGAATTCTTAGATATGGATTCTGGAGAAGGTAGAAATCAAGCTTTATTCAATTATATTTTAACCCTCCAGTCGAATGATTTTTCCAAAGAAGAATCAAAAGAAACGATTGAAATAATCAATGGGTACATTCTGAAAGAACCACTAGAAGAATCAGAATTGGAAATCGTTCTAAGGGATGATGCTTTTTCAAAACCAGTATTTTTCAAGAAAAATGCGTTCTTATTTGATAAATTTGCTGTCTTTCTAAAGAATAATCACCACATAAAGCGAATAAATGGTCAATTGCACATTTATAAAGATGGGATCTATACATCTGGATACGACAAAATTGAATCGGCCATGATCAAACACATCCCTTCATTGAATCGAGCAAAACGTTCTGAAGTGTTGGCTTACTTGGAAATTTTAATTACTGAAAATGAAAAATCAGAAGATGCAGCGTGGATTGCATTCCGAAATGGATTACTCAATATTTTTACAGATGAATTCATTGATTTTACTTCCAATCACATCATTACTAATAAAATTGATTGGGGTTATAATCCACATGCTCATAGTGATTTGACTGATAATACTTTGAATAAAATGGCTTGTAACGATAAAAGTATTCGTTACTTGATGGAAGAAATGGTTGGTTACACCTTGTATAGGCGAAATGAATTAGGGAAAGCCTTCATCCTAACAGGTGAAAAATCAAATGGTAAATCAACCTTCCTGGATATGGTAAAAACCATGTTGGGTGAGGACAATATATCCGCACTAGATTTAGCTGAATTGGGAGATCGGTTCAAAACCGCTGAACTCTTTGGGAAAATGGCAAACATTGGTGATGATATCAATAACGAGTACATCCAAAATACAGCTGTATTCAAGAAGCTAGTCACTGGTGATCGAATGTCTGTTGAACGAAAAGGATTGGATCCTTTTGATTTTAATAATTACAGTAAGCTGCTCTTTTCAGCGAATAGTATCCCACGACTTGGGAAAGGAAAAGATTCCGCGGCAGTCACTCGTAGATTAGTTATTATTCCTTTTAATGCCCGTTTTAGTTCTGATGATCCAGGTTTTAAGCCGCACATCAAGTATGACCTGAGAAAGCAAGAATCTATCGAATACTTAATCAAAATAGCAATACAGGGCTTAAAACGTGTATTGGACAACAATAAATTCACTATCTCTAAAGCGGTCGAAAAAGAAATTGAAGAATATGAAGAAGAAAATAATCCAATTCTTGGTTTCTTAAAATCAGTAGATCGTTCTGGATTAGAAGATCAACCAACGAAAGATACTTTCTTAAAATATTCAGAATACTGCATCAACAATGGTTTAACTGCAATGAGTAACATCCAGTTTTCTAAAGAAATCAAGAAATTTTATGGTTTTGACATTGTAGACAAGAAAATTGATGGAAGAAAATACCGCGTTTTTGTATCTAAATGATGATGAAGGAGAGAAGTAAGTGAGTGAAAGTAAAGTTAAAGCGAAAGCACAAAAACAAGCAAACTACTTAATGGAGTGGTTAAGAGATCATGGTTTTAAAGTTACTGGTAAATTTTTTGTCTCAAAAGATAAAGAAGTAACAATTTGGTCTACCGATCGTAAACATTTACACAACTTGTTTCTAATTGATGAGCGCTACCAAATTTATAAATGGTTTGGTATGCAGCATGGATGGGAGAAGATGGTGGATGAAAAAGCAATCCAGGGAAATAATAGCGTTCAATATCAGCAAGTTCAGAAGTGAGAAAGGTATCAGTAGAGAAATGTTATCCAGAAGAATGGGCATTTCTCCAAGCTATATCCAAAGAATTGAAGAAGCAACAGTTGGATTGAGTCCAGATACTTTAGATAAATTTGCTGACACATTAAGAATCGAACCATACAAATTTCTTATTGATTGGAGTTCCGAAGAAATTCGTGAAGCGATCAAAGAAGCAGATGAAAATGAAAGATGGGGTTAGATGATTAAGATATTAGAATTGTTTGGTGGAATAGGGGCACCAAGAAAAGCTTTGATTAATTTAGGAGTCAAACATAAGTCAATTGATTATGTTGAATGGAACGAAAAAGCTGTCAGAACCTATAATGAAATATTTGATAACAATTATCGTTCTGAATCAGTTGTTGGTTATGATTTGAAACCTGATATTTTGATACATGGTTCACCCTGTCAGGATTTTAGTATTGCTGGGAAACAATATGGTGGAAACACCGAAGATGGTACAAGAAGTTCTCTTATGTTTGAAACAATTAGAATCATACAGAACATGGGTATTTGGAAACCTAAAATTGTAGTTTGGGAAAATGTTAAGAATGTTTTATCTAAGAGAATGATGGGGGCATTCAATCGTTATTTATCCGATATGGAATCATTAGGATATAAAAACAGTTTTGAAGTTCTTGATGCGAGAGATTTTGGAATACCTCAAGCCCGACAAAGAATATTCGTGGTCAGTAAGCTAGATGGTCCGGCATTTGATTTTACTCTATTAGAAAAGAAACCTACGCAAAATATTCAAGCATTTCTTGAAAGTGATGTTGATGATCGCTATATCATCACGCAGCCCAGCATGTTGAAGAAAATTAATTCATCTTCTACCAGATCGTTAAATGTGATTGAAGATTTTGCTTGGACAATTACAACCAAGCAAATGCGTTGTCCAAACAGTGGGATCATACCTATAGGAAATGGAAAATATCGATTATTGACCGAACTCGAATGTTGGAGACTAATGGGTTTTGAAGATAATGACTATCATAATGCAGCAAAAGCACATCCGAGACGAAAAAATTTCTTAAACGGAACCTTATATCACCAGTCGGGTAATAGCATTGTCGTAGATGTGTTGGAAGAATTGTTCAGTAAAATTTTAGGATTGGAGAGAGGTTAAAAATGTTAAAGAAAATAAATATTGGTTTATCCATTTTGATTCTGATGTTATTAACGTTGATAACGTATTACATTATTAAAACCGAAACCTATGTTAAAACACTACATCAAAATTTAGCAGATGTATATGTTGAGCTACAACGAGTAGAATTTGAACGTGATGGAAATAAAGAGCAGTTACTCATTAGTAACTGGAAGTTGAATCAAATTGAAGCTAGAAACGAAGGAATAAAATACCAAACTATGGAGAGTGAAAATAATGAGTAAACTATACGATACTTCAGAACAATTTAAAAATGTAACTGCACTTGGATTTGAAAAACTTATAGAAATAGAAGTTGACCCTAATCAAGATGATTATACGATTATTCAGTCTTATCCGAATGGTCAAGCTATCGTCATTCAAATGGAAGATGATGAGGAAGGTAAGCGGACTGCAAAAATTAATGTTTCGGACAGTGTAGTGATATTAGATCCAATCACCGATGGAACTCTTGATATTTTTGGTGATGAATAATGGCTGGAAAAAAAAAAATCGTTATAAAGTGAAGACTAGTGGTTTGGTTATTGAAGAAAGTATTTCTGCTGATTGGTGTAAAGGAAAATCAGATGATGAAATCATCGTAAAAATATTGATTATCCATTCGTTTTTCAATGTTTTACAGTCGTTCAATGAAGGTAGAAGAACAATTAAGTTGGTTCCAATACGAGTTCATGAGGAGAGTGCTAAATGAAAGGGTGTTTGTATTTAATCTCGTTTGCACTAGCAGCGTTGCTCTTTATTTATTACGGAATGATTAATCTAGACACACATCGGATGACATTATTCGGTTTCGTTGCAGCTTTTTACATGTTTGCGATACAAAGAGAAATTAAAAAGTAAGAGGGAGGATGGGGGTAATGAAACAATACGCGGTTTATAAAGGTGAAAAACTTCTCGCAATGGGAACAGCCAAAGAATGTGCTGCAGTATTAGATGTTCGAGTTAAAACAATTCATTATTATGCTACTCCTAATTATCAAAGTAGAGGTAATGGTCCAAATAGACGCATCACGATTGAAATATAAAATGATTCACTTAAATATGAATTTTATCCAAAGATTCATATTTAAGTGAATTAAAATATGGAGGGTAATCAAAATGTTAGATAAACAAGAGATTTTAGCAAAGTTAGAAAAAGAAAGAAAATTTGCAGTAGAAAGTAACATGGAAATTATGGCTTTTGGAATCGGTCAAGCGATGAAAGTTATCGAAAACATGAAAGAGAATGGTGCGGAATGAAAACAAAACGAATAGAAGTAGTGTTACATCCTTTAGAAATGGAACACCAATTTCCAATAGGTAAAGAGATCATAATTGGAGGTAAACACTACAAAGTATTAGGTGATTATCAAGACGCAAAACAATCTACTAGTTTCGCTTCTTATCCCAGTTTTTTAGCTGAGGAGGTTCCTAATGAGTAAAATAAACAAACCTAATCATTATGTGGGAGTGGATGGTCTGGAAGTAGAAAATGTGTTGAAGAATTTCATTCCAAGATACGAGGATGCGTATGTTGCACATCGTGCTGCTAGTGCAACAGAATATATTCTCCGTAGCCCTTTAAAAAATGGAGTAGAAGATCTAAAGAAAGCAAGAAAAAATTTAGACCAAGCAATCGAATATTTGGAGAATAAGCGAACCATTGACACTCATTATGGCGGATATAATATTTTAGATTAGGAGGAGTGGTGGATAAATGTTTGAGTATATCGTTATGTTTTTAGTTGGATATGCGATTGGAAAATCACCGTTTATTATTCAATGGTTGAAGGTTAGAGAAGAAAATAAAGAATTGAAGAAAGACATCATCGTTCTCAAAGAACATTTAACAAATAGTGGTAGGGGTCGAATAATTCATAAATCGGTTCAAGATGAATGAAAAGTTCAAGGTTGGTTCAAGATGAAGGTTCAAGATGAAACCCTTGGGAGAGTAAGAGGTTCAAGATGGTTCAAGATGAAATCAAGTTCTTTATGTAATGTACTAAATTAGAGTAATTTATAGTTATTACTCTAATATATAAGTATATAGTACCAAATGACGAACCATCTTGAACCGATAGATTGAATCCGTTGGGAGAGTAAGAACTAAGACGGTTCAAGATAGATATTTTTAACTTGAACCCATCTTGAACCTGAATGTTTACCTTGAACCGCTTGTCAAATGAGAAAGGTTGTGTAAATTATTGAATGATTCCAAAGAATACTTAAATCAAATTCGATATGTCGATGAAGATATTAAGTTAGCAAGAGAAGACCTTGAAAATATGAGTGCATCGTTCTTAGGCGCACAACAATTAAAAACCGATAAAGTACAAACTTCAGCACGAGAAAGTTACGATGACGGATATGTTGCTTATGCTGAATTGAAAACGTCTATTGATAAGAAGATAGGTGATTCGCTTCGATTGAAAATGAAAATCGGTAATGAGATTGATCAGTTGAGTGATCGTAAACAAAAATATGTACTTAAAGCAAGATATGTATTGAATAAGTCCTGGAAAGATATTGCTTATTCTCTTAATTATACTGAACGACATGTGCATCGAATCCACGGTAAAGCATTGATTGCATTCGGTAAAAAATATTGTCCTAAACTGTCTAGTAATGACACTGAAAGACATTGTAAGACATCGTAATCCATCATATTATGTAAATGTAAGATAATACAAAAAAAGAGATATTTGTCCTGGTCACCTCCTTCCAGTACAGGTATCTCTTTTTTCTTTATCTAATTTAAGCGAGGTGGTGGGATTAATGTGGATTGGGTAGAAATTAGAGCTGAATTTGAAAGTACAGATATAACAATGAAGGCTTTAGCCGAAAAACATGATGTCAAGCCCTCAACGTTGAGAAGTCGTAAAAATCGGGAAGGATGGCAACGAAATGTTGCAACGCAACACAAAACGAATGTTGCATCAAAAAATAAAAAAGTTGCATCAGAAAACGTTGCAGAACCAACAAAGAGTAGAAAAGGAATAGGTAATCCTAATCCTAAGAATCAATTTACAAAACGGAACTCGATAGCATTGAAATCAGGATTCTGGAGTAAATATTTGAATGAAGAACAAGTTGAAATTATGGATTTGATGGAAGGTAAATCACTTGTTGATCAACTTTGGATTCAGATTCAAATTAATTTTAGCTCTATTGTTCGAATGCAAAAAATTATGTTTGTTGAAGATGCTTCAGATGATTCAAGAGTAGAAATCGGTAGTTCATGGGGAGATAAAGGTGTAGGAGATACTCATAAGCATATGTTTGCTTATGAGAAGTATGAATCCTACATCAAAGCTCAAACAAGAGCTATGGCCGAACAAAGAAATTTGATCAAACAATTTAGTGAATTAACAGATGAGTTTGATGAAAGAAGATTGAGAATTGAACTATTGAATAATCAAGTCGAAAAATCTAATTTAGAAATTAAAGAAATCAAAGCATCAATTCCTGGTTCAAATGGTAATGAAGATGATGGATTCTTAGAAGCTATTAATCAATCCATGGATTCTATTTGGAGTGATTCGGATGGCTAAAACAAAAAAAGCAAACATAGTTTTTAAATTTACTAACTTCTCCAAAAAACAAATGCGAGTATT
Organism: Desemzia sp. FAM 23988; assembly: GCF_045528365.1. NCBI lineage: Bacteria > Bacillati > Bacillota > Bacilli > Lactobacillales > Carnobacteriaceae > Desemzia > Desemzia sp. FAM 23988. Next base: position 32,057 of record NZ_JBGQQS010000001.1, on the reverse strand, counting down.
GAGTTGGTGGCAACATCCATCATTTAAAAATTTGGAAGCTATTATTTGTGATGGCTCTGTTCGTGCTGGTAAAACGTTGATCATGTCATTGAGTTTTATCTTATGGGCTATGACGGAATTTAAAGAAGAACAGTTTGGGATGGCTGGTAAAACGATTGGATCATTCAGACGTAATGTATTGAGAACTCTCAAAATTATTTTGTGGGGACGAGGATATAAGGTTCATGATAATCGTTCCGAGAATATCTTGACCGTATCTAAAGGTGACAAAACAAATTATTTCTTTATATTTGGTGGGAAAGATGAATCATCACAAGATTTGGTTCAAGGGATTACATTAGCAGGTTTCTTCTTTGATGAAGCTGCATTGATGCCACAATCATTCGTTAATCAAGCAACAGCACGTTGTTCGGTAGATGGTTCTAAACTATGGTTTAATATGAATCCTGAAGGACCCTATCATTGGTTCAAGACTGAATGGATTGACAAAGCAAAAGAAAAATTAGCTTTGCACATTCATTTTACAATGGATGATAATCCTTCATTGAGTGAGAGAGTAAAAAATAGATATAAACGAATGTATTCCGGTGTGTTCTTCCAGCGGTTTATTTTAGGTTTGTGGGTAATGTCTGAAGGAATCATTTACGATAATTTTGATCAAGAGACAATGGTCGTGGATATTCCAAAAGACATGGTATTCACTAGACATTATATCTCAGTCGATTATGGTACGTTGAACCCTACTGCATTCTTATTGTGGGGACAAAACAAAGATACATGGTATTGTCGTGATGAATATTATCATTCCGGACGTGATACACAACGTCAAAAAACAGATGAACAATATGTTAAGGATATGAATAAATTTGTTGAAGATCATGAATTAAGTAAATCAGATGTGAGAATTATTGTTGACCCTTCAGCTGCTTCTTTCATTACGGCTTTAAGAAATGACGGATATGTTGTTGAACAAGCAAGTAATGATGTGTTAGATGGGATAAGAGCAACGGCTTCTGCAATGAATGAAGGTTTAATTAAATTCAGTAGAAAATGTAAAAACGTTATTCAAGAATTTAGTTCTTATCGATGGGATGACAAAGCTTCTTTGTTGGGTAAAGACAAACCAATTAAAGAACATGATCATGCGATGGATGCATTGCGTTATTTCGTATTTAAAGTTGTTTATCGTAAAGGTACATTCAGTTTTGATTAAGAAAGAAGGTGAAATAATTTGTTTAAATTTACAAGTCTATCGAGTGATCCAGTTCGATTAAATAAAATCATTCATGAAACGAATGCTATGACGGATGAAGAATTCGTTGAGAAACAGATTGAAGATTTTCTTGCTTCTAAATCACGCAAAGAAATGATTACTGGTGAAGATTACTATGAGGGTAAACATGACATTCTGGAAGTTAAACGTACTGTTATTGGTCAAGGTGGAGAACTAGAAGAAGTTGAGAATCTTCCCAACAATCAAATCATTGATAATCAATACCAAAAGATGGTTGATCAAAAGAAAAACTATTTATTGGGTAAACCCATCATCTTCCAATCAGAAAATAAAACTTATAACAAATTATTAGATGATGTTTTAAATAAGAGGTTCCAGCGTCTAATAAAGAATATTGGTGAAGATGCTCTTAATTGTGGCATTGGATGGTTGTTCTTGAATTATGATGATAAAGGAACATTATCTATGAGACGGTTAAAACCTTATCAAGTCATTCCTGGATGGTCTGATTTTGAACATGAAGAATTAGAATACTTAATTTACTTCTATGATTGGGAGTCTCCTTCAGGTGAAGAATTTCAGAAAGTTGAAGTCTATGATTCAAACGGTATTAGTCGTTTTATTCGTACTGAAAACAAACTGATTCCAGATGAAGAACCCTTCAGTAACTATTTTAGTGCGATTGATGAAGAAGGAAATGAGACACCGTTTAATTGGTTGCAGCTTCCTATAATTCCATTCAGATATAACACAAAAGAAATACCATTGATTCGTAAGGTCAAATCATTACAAGATGCGATCAATAAAGTATTGTCCACGTTTGCAAATAACATGGAAGAGGATGCACGAAATACTATTCTTATCCTGGTCAACTATGATGGTCAGAACTTAGGTGAGTTCAGAAGAAACTTAGCTCAATATGGTGCAGTTAAAGTTCGAAATGATTCCACTACAGGTGGCGGTGATGTTAAAACGTTGCAAGTTGAAGTAAATGCTGAAAACTATAAAGTTATCTTGAAGCTATTCAAAGATGCCTTGATTGAGAACGCACGTGGGTATGATGGTAAAGATGATCGTTTGAATGGTACTCCAAATCAAATGAACATTCAATCTATGTATTCAGATATTGATTTGGATGCTAATGAAATGGAAACAGAATTTCAAGCTAGTTTTGAACAAATGCTTTATTTCATTGACATTCACTTTGTTAATTCGAATAAAGGTGAATACGAAGAAATTGTAGATGTAGTTTTTAATCGGGATATGATGCTGAATGAATCTGAAATCATTACGAACATACGAAATAGTACTGGTGTCATTTCACGTAAATCACAAGTCAAGAATCATCCTTGGATTGATAATGTGGATGAAGAAATGCAGTTGATTGATGAAGAAGAAACTAAAGTGGATGAATATGAAAATGCCTTTAAGAAGGTGAAGACGGATGAAGTCGAATAAGTATTGGAAGAATCGTTTTGAAGCACTTGAACAAATGGAACACGATGAAGCGATTGATTTGTATCAAAATTTAGAAAATAAATTCAATAAAACTCAAAAGGATTTAGCTAAATCTATTGAACAATGGTATCAACGAGTAGCGGTAAACAATGAAATATCAATGGCTGATGCACGTAAGTTCATTTCGGCAGCTGAATTAGAAGAACTTCAATGGGATGTGGAAGATTACATTCGATATGGTGAAGAGAACGAAGATAATCCTATTTGGATGAAGCAGCTTGAAAATGCTTCAGCAAGAGTTCATATTTCTAATTTAGATTTAGCTAAACTTCAAATTCAAAATCATGTTGAAGTATTATTCGCTGAATACCTAGCTGGTGTCACTTCATTATCTAAAAAAGTAATCCCCGATACTTATTATCATTCTGTATTTGAAGTTCAAAAGGGGTTCAATGTTGGTTGGAAAGTTCAATCTTTTGATAAACGTAGATTAGATAAAATCATCAATAAACCTTGGTCAGTAGATAAGAAAATATTTAGTGATCGTATTTGGGAAAACAAAGATAAGTTAGTCAATGAGTTGCATAAAGAATTAACTCAAATGACTATTCGTGGCGGTAAACCTGATGAAGCCATCAAGAATATTGCTAAAAAAATGAATACTTCTAAAAAGCAAGCCGGACGGTTAATTATGACTGAATCGGCTTATTTTTATGCTGAAAGTCAAAAGGAAGCTTATCAAGATTTGGATGTTGAAAAATATCAGATTGTTGCTACTTTAGATAGCCTTACATCTGAAATTTGTCAAGATATGGACTTAGAAGTATTTGAAATGTCCAATTACGAGGTTGGTGTCACTGCACCGCCATTCCATCCAAATTGCCGTACCGTTACTATTCCATACTTTGAAGATGACTTCATTATTGGTAGTCGTGCAGCACGTGATGATGAAACAGGTAAAACTTACTATGTTCCGGCAAACATGAAGTATGAAGATTGGTATGCGGAATACATTGAACCAAATATAGATGAACGCAAATACAACGAATATGTTAATAAAATGAAGACGAAATATAAAGTGAAGAGTTTCGATACGTTACTGGATAAACTTTCAGACAAAGATTATGAAAAATTAGGTGTAATTGATGTTTCGAATAATGTGATCGAACAAGTACCTAAAAAGAGAAAAAAATAACTTTGAAAGGAGGGTTAGGTAATGGATGAGGTTAAGAAAGCACAATTGGAACAGTTGAATGCTATGCGTAAAGAATTGAATTTATTCATTGAATCATTTGAAAAAGATGAAGTTATTCTCTTAGATGGACGTATGACAAACGAAATAAATACCGGAAATAAAGAAGAACAACATCATAATGAATTGTGGATTTCTATTGAATTCTTGCCCATTAAAGAAAGGAAGTGATCCAATATCTAATCTGACTTGAAGGTGGTGAACTATGGATTTCAAACAAGCTAAACAAAAGAAAGAACGCGGATACTCGGTTAATGAGTTAGTGGATGAATTGGTAGAAACGAAAGATACTTATGAACAAGTTATCATTGTAGCCATCAACAAGGATAAAGAAGTAGACATCTCCTTTTCAACAGAAGAAACTTCTTCAGTTATAGGATTATTGGAAGTTGTAAAATCTATTTTAGTCGATGAAATAAGAGGTTAGCCAATATGAAAACAAGAATATTATTTGAAAAAACCAATGTCAAAATAGAATGCGAACCATTTTGGAAACTTATGTGGTGGGTTAGATGTATACGTTTTTGGTTCAAACCACAAACATTTACAATTACACATAATGACGAACCGGTTGAACGATTGTTAATATTCGTATTAGGAAAACCAACATTTATTGGTCCTGAAGAATGACTTTAAAAGTCTTAATACCGAACGTGAGCGGAATATCTCACAACTCTAACTGGTACCGACCAGAATAAAAAGGAATGGAGATTTTAATTATGGATTGGATTAAAACGATTTTAAACAAACACACTAAAGAAGATGGAACTGTTGACTTGGTAGAAGCAAACAAGGAAATAGACGCGGAATTTCCAAAAAATGCAGTACCTAAAACAGACTTCAATTCTAAAGTAGAAGAATTAAAAACCGCTAACGAAACACTTGAAACATTACAAAAAGACAATGTTGATGTGAAAGAACTTCAAGATACTATTGTCGAATATAAAGAAAAAGTCGAAACGCTTGAAACTGAACGTGTCGCTGAACTAAAACAAATGAAATTAGACCAAGCGGTTGAACGTCAATTGAATAAGTTCAAAGCAAAGAATGAAAAAGCAGTCAAAGCTTTACTAGAGTTAAAAAAGGTTGAATTAAATGAAGATGGATCGATTAAGGGATTGGAAGAACAATTAAATGCCTTGAAAGAATCAGATGCTTATTTATTCAATATCGAAGAACCACCTAAAGATCCAAATTTTAAAGGTGCTCAACCTGGTAGTCAGAAACAAAATGATTCAAAAGAAAAAGTTGATTTCAGTAAAATGTCATACGCTGAAATTGATACTTATTTAAAAAATACAAAACAATAAAATCGAAAAGGATGATAGATAATGGCAAAATTTGATGCAAAAACTTTTAACCCTGAAGCATTTGGAGCGTATGTGGATACAGTTCCTAAATTAACAAAGAATGAATTGTTGAAATCACGAGCATTACGTTCAAACGAACAAATTCGTAATGCATTTACAGGACAAACCGGAGTAGTATATGCTGTTTTACCTATGTTTGGTCGTATTGGTGGAGACCCATTGAACTATGACGGTCAAACAGATATTACGGCAACTAGCACTACTACTTTTGATCGTGGTGTCGTTGTTATTGGTCGTGCGAAAGCATGGGTTGAACGCGACTTTAGTGAAGATATTACTGGTGGAGTAGATTTCATGAGCAATGTTGGTCGTCAAGCGTCTGAATATTGGGAAGACGTTGACCAAGATACATTATTGGCTATTTTGAATGGTGTGTTCTCAATGACTGGTACAGGAAATGCTAAATTTATTGATAATCATACAGTTGAATCTGATGATTTTGTAGGAGCTACCACTTTAAATAGTGCAATTCAAAAAGCATCTGGAGATAAGAAAAATAAATTCTCATTAATTATCATGCACTCACAAGTAGCTACCAATTTAGAAAACTTGAATGTTTTACAATATTTAAAATATACAGATGCAAACGGAATTGAACGTCAATTACAATTAGCAACTTGGAATGGTAAAACAGTATTGATCGATGACGCTATGCCGACTGAAGAAGTGCCAGCAGATGTAGAGGCGGAAACTGAAGCTTATACCAAATACACGTCTTATGTATTGGGTGATGGAGCATTTGACCATGAAGATGTTGGTGTAAAGGTTCCTCACGAAATGGCTCGTGATGCAAAAGTAAACGGTGGGGAAGATACTTTATATAGTCGTCAGCGCAAAGTATTTGCACCTTATGGAATTTCATTTACTAAAAAAGCAATGGTTACTAATTCACCAACAAAAGCAGAATTGGAAAATGGAACTAACTGGGAATTAGTTCACGATGGTGGTAATGCTTCAGCACGTAAATACTTTGACCACAAAGATGTTCCAATCGTTAAATTAGTGTCTCGTGGGTAATTAGAAAGGGGATGACCCTTAATGGCTCTATTTGAAAGTGTAAAAAATATAGTTAAAGATGATGTAATCTTGGATGCGATTATCGAGCGATCAATTGAACGATTGAAAACTTTTGGTATTGAGTTGGGAACTGAAGATGCATTTGAATTGTCTTATGCAATTGGAAAAGTAAAAGAAACCATCCTTAATGAAACTAATTTACTTTCTATACCTGAAGGACTCATTTATACGGCAGTTAATATGGTGTGTGGCGAGTTTTTAAACGTAAGGCAATTAACAGGTCGATTAAGTGAATTCGATTCAAAACAAGCCTTAAAATCGATTAAAACTGGTGATGTCACTACTACTTTTCAAGATGGTGGCAGTAGTGGTATTGATGTTTTAATTGGTCAACTCATGAATTATGGGCGAGGTGATTTATTATCTTATCGCAAAATCAAATGGTGACTGTCAGAAATGCAGTTGAAAGTACCTATATTGGAAAATGTACGATTTGGAAGAAAGAAAAAATCAAATTACCAAATGGTTCAACAAGTTTTGGACCGGTAATCGATAAACCCGACATTCCATGTAAGTTGTCTTTTTCCAATATTAATTCAGCTAATTCAAGCGATAATGCTACTTTAGTTTCAACTGTCGTTAAATTATTCATTAATCCAGATATTAAAATAGAGCCTGGTTCAAAACTAGTCGTTACTCAAAATGGTGAAACAAATGAGTACGGTAAAAGTGGAGAACCAGCTCTTTATTTTACTCATCAAGAAATCATCCTGGAATCATTTGGAGGTTGGACTTAATGGGTAAACGATTTGGGAAAGCAGATTTTAAACAACTAAAGGACTTACACAAAAAGTTTGAAAAACTAGACGGTAAACAAATCATTGAATTCTATGAAGCAGCTGCAAAAGAATTAGCAGCCAGATTATTAGGGTTGGTTATTCCCAGAACGGCTGTCGGTCAATATTCTTCAGGTTCTGGAAAAGTTGGTGGAACATTAAGACGTGGATGGACCAATGAAAAAGATATAGATTTTAAATCTTATGCTGAATCGTTGTCCGTCACTTCTACAGGTTCATCTTTCGTTATTGAGATCATCAATCCAGTAGATTATGCCAGCTATGTTGAGTTTGGTCATAGAACACCAAATCATAAAGGTTGGGTAGCTGGTCAATTCATGCTGACTATATCTGAAGAAGAACTACAAGCCGCTACACCACAAATATTAGAAAAAATGATTGTGGGAATGTTTAAGGACGTGTTTGGATGATAAATAACATCATTGATGGGATTTCTTTAGCTTTAAGTAAAGAATTTCCAGAGTCAGAAATTTATACAGAAAATGTCGAACAAGGTTTAAATGAACCTTGTTTTTTGATTACGTTGGTTAAACCGGAAAATGAACAGTTCATAAATAACAAATACAAACAGAAACATTTATTTTTGATTCAATACTTCCCTAAAGGTGGTAGAAACGAAATTAACGAGGTTTTAGGACGTTTGAATTTTGTTCTTGAAGAAGTTACTGACTTGAACGAGAAATCGTTCAGAGGTTCTAAAATGAACGCTGAACCAGTGGATAATGTTCTACATTTTTTCGTTCACTATGACTTTTTTACACATAAAGTGGAAATAATGGGGGACCCAATGGAATCCATCGAAGTAAAAAATACAGCAAGGAGTTGAACATTTTGGTAGAAAAAAAAGAAGTGTCAAAAAAAGAAATTGCTAAATTTTCGAAAGAAAAATTAGTGAAATCTGAAAAGTATGCGAATCGAAAAGACATTCTAAATGTGATTTTGGAAAACGAAAAAGAATATTCATTTGAAGAAGTCGATAATAAAATGAATAAATTTATGAAGGGAAAGGTGAAGTAATATGGCATTAGGTGGCGGAACGTTCGTTTCTCAAAACAAGGTTTTACCAGGTTCGTATATTAATTTCATTTCAGCCGCAACAGTTGATGCGTCGTTATCTGATCGTGGCATTGCTGCAATGGCATTAGATTTGGATTGGGGTATTGATAACGAAGTATTTGTTGTAAGTCGTGAGGATCTAACTAAACATTCACGTAAGATTTTTGGTTATGATTATGGACACGAAAAAATGAAAGGTTTACGAGATTTATTCTTAAACATTCATACGTTAATCACTTATAAATTGACAAGTGGTGGAATCAAAGCATCCAATGCTTTTGCTACTGCAAAACATTCTGGTGTTCGTGGAAATGATTTAAAAATTTCCATTCAACCAACTGTTGATGACGAATCTAAGTTTGAAGTCATCACATTATTAGGAACTTCAGTTGTAGATGAACAAATCGTTTCTAATTCATCAGAATTAAGTTCAAATGATTTCGTTGAGTTCAAAGAAGGTTCAACATTAGTTCAAACTGCTGCTACACCTTTAACAGGTGGAACAAATGGAACGGTTGACGGTGCATCACACCAAGCATTCTTGGACAAGTCAGAATCACAAGCATTTAATGCAATTGGAGTTGTAACTGAAGACCCTACAATCAACCAATTGTACGCGGTACATGCCGAACGTTTACGTGATGAATTGGGTCAAAAATTCCAAGCTGTCGTATTTAATACAGCAGCAGACTATGAAGGTGTCGTAAACGTCAAAAATGAAGCCGTAGACGAAGGAGTTTCAAGATCTTCACTAGTTTATTGGGTGACTGGTATTGTTGCTGGTACAGCCGTAAATGCTTCAGCTTTAAATAGTATTTATGATGGTGAATTCGATGTAAATGTTGAATATACTCAAACTGAATTAGAGCAAGCAATTAAAGCTGGTGAATTCACATTACACCAAGTGGGTTCAGATATTCGTGTATTAAGTGATGTTAATTCACTTGTTACATTTACCGCGGACAAAGGAAAAATCTTCCAAGATAACCAAACAGTGCGTATTGTGGATCAAATTGCAAATGACATTGCTACTTTATTCAGCACCAAATATCTTGGTCAAATTCCTAATGATCAATCGGGTCGTGTTTCACTTCAATCTGATATCATTAGCCATCATTTAGAGTTACAAGCAGCACGCGCAATTGAAAACTTCAGTGAAGAAGACGTAACTGTCGAACAAGGTGATAGCAAGAAATCAATCATTGTAAACGATGCGGTAACAATTATCAACACAATGGAACAGTTATACATGTCCGTTGTGGTCCAATAAGAAAGGGGAATGACTAATGCAAAATGCAATTATGAAAGGTCAAGATACACTTTCAGCTAAACTAGCTGAATGTTTTATCACTATAGCTGGAAGACGGTATAATTTTGGTAACATCATTGATTTTGAAGCACCGATTGAAAAAAATAAAGTGGAAGTTCCGATTCTTGGGAAAATTATGACATCTCACAAAACAGTAGGGATGACCGGAACATTTTCCGGAACAATGCACTACAACCAATCCATTTTTAGACAAACATTGATTGATTATAAGAATACTGGTTTGGATCCTTACTTCGAAATCCAAATCACAAATGAAGACCCTCAAACAAGTGTTGGCCGTCAAACAATCATCTTGAAAGATTGCAACTTAGATGGTGGAACATTAACGAAATTTGATGCTGATGGTGAATACTTAGATGAAGATGTCGAAGGAACGTTCGAAGACTTCACTATGCCAGAAAAATTCAAAGCATTGCTTGGGATGTAATAAATCCACCGAACCCAAAAATCTCAATGGTTTTTGGGTTCTTTTTTGTATAAAAATAACAAAACAACTAAAGGAATGGTGAACTCAATGTCAAACTTATCAAAATTCTTAAAGAAAAATAAAAAACTAAGAGAAAATACTTCTTTTGCCGCTACAAAATCAATTGCGGATGAAAATGGAAATGCATTAGAATGGGCGATTAAACCATTAACCACAAAAATGAATGAAGATATTCGTGATGAGTGTACGGTTGAAGTTCCAGTGGACAAAAAACGTCATATGTACCGTCAAAAATTAAACACATCTAAATATGGTACAAAATTAATTGTGGCCAGTGTTATTGAACCGGATTTGAATAACGCTGAACTTCAAGATTCATATGGAGTTAAAACACCGGATGAATTAGTTCAAGAAATGATTGATGATCCAGGTGAATTTGCTGAATTCCAAAAATTCATTCAAGAATTTAATGGGTTTACTGAAAAGGATAATGAAGCGGTAGACGAAGCAAAAAACTAATCACTGAAGGAGATACTGACGCGAACATCGCGTACTATTGCCTTCACAAGTTCAATATACTTCCCAATCAATACTTAGCTTTGGATGGACAAGAGAAAGCTTTCATCATCGCCGCCATTCAAGTGAAAATGGAAGAAGAAAAGGAACAAGAGAAACAAAGTAAAAGAGGAATGAAGAAACCTAGAAAACGATAGAAAGGTAGGTGAAATTATGGCACATATTGGTACAACGCTAGAAATTTACGACCAAATGACCTCACCACTTCAAAGTATCACGAGTTCCTTATATACGGCGGTCAGTGCATTTGAAGAGATGCAAAATTCAGCAAATGCGCAATTTGAAAATTCAAGCTATGACAATTTGAGAAGTGAATTGGATGATGTATCTAAAACATTTGCTAAAATGCGTGAAAATATATCAAAAGATTTACCACCAATTGAAATCCCAACAAGTATCGAACCACTTGATACATTGAAACTTCCAGAACCCGAACCCGTTATCGTACCGATTAATTGGCAAGTAGATGAAATTGATGTCTTTAAAACAAGCGGAATTGAACGGTTCGAAAGTGAAATTGGATCGGCAAACGGAATCTTGGAAAGATTGAATCAAACTCAAATTGATATCGCAAATCAATCTGCTGGTATGGAACTATTACCATACAAAGCGGTTAATGATTTAGGTATGATGAGTGAACGAATTCGTGATATTAGAACCGAAATCCAACAATTAGAAAGTAATCGGTTGGATTTAGACGTTGACTCCGTAAATAATCAACTTGAAACATTAAGACGTTCGTTAGGTCAAGCAGAATCGCAACAAATGGATTTGAATGACGCTATGCAACGAATGGACGCGACTGATGTCAATGCTGCTTATAATCGCTTAAATAGTACCATCAGTAATTCTGAACGTTATATAAGGGATAATGTAGCAGCGCAAGATGATTTCACTCAAGAAGTACAACAAAGCACACAAGAAACATCCAATTTAAGTAGGCAGATGGCTGGTTTGGTCGCAACCTATTTAACGTTACAATCAGCCGGTTCAATATTGAACTTGTCGGATGAACTTACTCAAACCAATGCACGATTAAGTTTGATGAATGATGGATTGCAAACCACTGAACAATTGCAAGATTTGATTTTCTTAGCAGCACAACGTTCACGCGGTGAGTACATGGGTATGGCGGATACCGTTGCCAAACTTGGACAACGTGCAGGTGATGCATTTGATAATACCCAACAAGTTTTGGCTTTTGCTGAAACATTAAATAAAGCCTTTGTTGTTGCCGGAGCAAGTCAAGAAGAGGTATCAAGTGCAACGCTTCAATTGACACAAGCTTTGGGATCAGGAGTATTACGTGGTGAAGAATTAAATGCTGTATTTGAAGCCGCACCAAACATTATTAAAACCATTGCTGATTATATTGATGAACCGATCGGTAAAATTCGTGAAATGGCCAGTGAAGGTCAAATCACTGCTGAAATCGTTAAAAATGCCATGCTTTCCGCAACGGATGCAATCAATGCTGATTTTGAAAAAATGCCTATGACTTTTAGTCAAATTTGGCAAAGTTTTAAAAATAATGCGGTGATGGCTTTTCAACCTGTTTTGCAACAATTGAATCAATTGGCAAATACACCAGCATTTCAAAATTTTGTTAATAACGGAATTCAAGCCGTTGCTGTACTCGCATCTGTCGTGATGGCTGCATTTCAAGGCATGATCACTGCAGGTCAATTTGTTGCTGATAATTGGGGAATGATTTCACCAATCGTTTATGGAATCGCAACAGCTCTATTGTTCTACATGGGAGTTATGGCAGTTTACAAAACGGCCCTATTTATCAATAATACTTTGGAAGCTATTTCAGCTGGTATAAAAGCAGTGCAAGCTGCAGCTAGTATGATGCAAGCTGGAGCTACATTTGCTGCAACAGCAGCCCAATACGGATTGAATGCGGCATTATTAGCAAGTCCAATTACTTGGGTGATTTTAGGAATTATCGCAATTATCGCAGTACTTTATGCGGTGGTTGGAGCTATTAATCATTTCGCCGGTACTTCAATAAGTGCAACCGGAGTTGTAGCCGGAGCCTTTGCGATAATGGGGGCTATCATTTGGAACATCCTAATCGCTATTGTAAATATTGGAATAGCTACAATTGAATTATTCGTTAACGTATGGAATATGGGAATTTGGGCGTTAAAATTAGCTTTCATTGGGTTAGCTTTAGTTGTCGCCGTAATCCTAGATGTCATTCTTTCAATTGGTATTTCGATTGCTGCATTATTTGTGAATATTTGGAATATGGGGATTTGGTTAATTCAGATGGCCTTTTTCGGACTACTCACATTAGTATTTATTATTTTGGATTCTATATTGAATATGGGTATTTCGACAGCTGAATTTTTTGCCAACGCATGGAACTTTGGAATATGGGCTATTCAAATGGGATTCATTGGATTCAATATTCTCGCATTAACCGTATTAGACGCAATATTAAATAGTGGTATTAGTACGGCCGAGTTCTTTGCTAATGCTTGGAATTCTGGAATTTTCGGCGTACAGTCTGCCTTTTATCAGTTACAGATATTTTCATCTAAAATTATGCAAGCGATAGGTAGCGGAACAATTGGAGTAGTAAATACTATTTTATCCGGAATTACAGCATTAATAAATACTGCTGTCGGTGGATTAAATGGACTTATCGGTATGGCCAACATGATTCCTGGGGTAAACATTGGAGCTATCGGAACAGTTGATTTACAGGTCGGTTCAGGAATACAAAATTTTGTCGATAATATTGGTTCTGGAATATCTGCACCAACTAAAGCCGAAAGAGTTTCTTTAGAAAGAAGCAATTTAGCTGGTAATTACAAAAATTCAGTAGATGTTCCATCTATGCCGGAAGTGACTCAATTCGATCGCTCAAACCTTACAAAAGGTTTCTTGAATGGTGTAGATGTTCCCAAAATGCCAGAAACCGTTATGTTCGATACACCAACTATCACAAAAGACTTTCTATCTAATGTTGAACTTCCTAAAATGCCAGAAACAATTATGTTTGACAAATTAGATTATAAGAGTCTTGAAGATGCGCATGCTGCTGGTTATGAATGGGGCGAAAACTTAGCTGAAAACGTTAAGAATTTTGACCTAATGGATATGCTTGGTTTTGATATGCCTGACATTCCGACTGAATCCGATTATGCCGATATGTTGGATAAATTAGGTTCTGGAAATATTCCAACATTGGAAGAGATGGGTGGAATACCTGGTGCAGATGATAAAGGTTTAGGTGGAGCAGCAGATGATAAAACCGGTGGAAGTGGTAATGGTAGCGGTAGTGGTTCAGCAGAAGATGATTTGAAAGATATTGCTGATAATACTGGGGATATGAAAGATGCTCTTGATCTATCACAAGAGGATTTGAAATATTTACGTGATTTAGCCGCACGAGATATTGTTAATCGTTACACAACACATCAAGATTTTAACGTAAATCTTGGTGGAGTAAATAATACAGTAAATAAAGAACAAGATTTAGATGGTGTAGTTGATTATATTGTTGGTGGATTGGAAGATGCCATGATGAAATCAGCGGAAGGGGTGCATGATTAATGGCCTATTATTTTTATTTGGACAAGGTACTATTACCCGTTGCTCCTGGAGAATTAACAATGACGATCAACAATCAAAATAAGACCATGAACATGATTAATGAAGGTGAAATAAACCTTTTGAAATCAGCTGGATTGACAGATATTTCACTTGAAGTATTACTACCGCAAGTGAATTATCCGTTTGCTTATTATAAGAGCGGTTTTCAAAGAGCCGCTCATTTTTTAAATAAATTTGAATCTTTAAAAGTCAAAAAAGAACCTTTTCAATTTATTGTCACACGTACCTTACCTAATGGAAAATTATTATTCGATACGAATATGAAAGTTTCTATGGAAGATTATGAGATAAAGGAAAACAACGAAGAAGGGTTTGACGTTGTTGTTTCGATTAATTTGAAGCAATACAAAGATTTTGGAACAAAAAAAGCAAAAATAAAATTGAATGCGGTAAAAGCAAAACCAAAAGTAACCGTAAGTAAAAATCGTTCAACAGAATCTTCTCCCAAACCCAAAAAAACATCCAAAAGCTATACTGTCAAAAAAGGTGATTGCTTATGGAATATTTGTAAAAAGTTTTATGGGAAAGGTAATTGGACGTTGGTTAATAAAGTGGTTGCTGCAAATAAAGGAAAAATAAAGAATCCAAATTTAATCTATCCTGGACAAGTTTTCACCATCCCACCAATTTAGGAGAATGAAAAATGAATATACAAATGTTAATACAGAATGGAGATAATGCACTCATTCCAGTAGTAGAAGATGGGACCGAGTGGAAAACAGAACGTCAAGGAGTTCCAGGTGAATTGACGTTTTCTGTTTTGAATGATGCCACCTTGCAATTTGAAGAAGGCAATGCCGTTCGATTACAAGTTGACAATAAAGGTGTTTTTTATGGTTTCGTATTTAAAAAAGATACTAGTAAAGATGATTTAATCAAAGTGACTGCTTATGATCAATTAAGGTATTTTAAGAATAAAGATACCTATATTTATTCAAACAAACGGGCAGATGAATTTATTAAAATGGTCGCTAATGATTTTAGTATGAATGTAGGATCGTTACCAAATACCGGTTATAGAATACCAAGTAGGATTGAAGATAATACGGCTTTATTCGACATGATTCAAACCGCTTTAGATTTAACTTTACAAAATAAAGGGCAACAATACGTCATGTATGATGATTTTGGAAAAATTGCATTAAAACGAATTCAAGATTTAGCGATTGATTATTTGGTAGATGCAACGACTGCTGAAGATTTCGATTACAGTTCTTCAATTGATTCTGAAACCTATAACCGTGTAAAATTGATTCGTGAAAATGAAGAAAAAGGAACACGCGAAGTTTTCATTTCTCAAGATTCAAAAAATATTAACAAGTGGGGAGTATTACAACACTTTGATAAGTTGGAAGAGAATGAAAACGGAAAAAGTAAAGCTGATTCACTTTTGTCATTGTATAATGCAAAAACGAAAAAACTTACTGTCAAAAATGCATTAGGTGATTTAAGAGTAAGAGCCGGGTCAATGGTTGTTGTTCAATTGAATTTGGGAGATACCACATTATCGAATATGATGTTGGTTGAAAAATGTACACATAAATTTTCAAAAGACGAACATTTTATGGATTTGACCCTTAAAGGTGGTGAGTTCACTGCGTGATTTTAATGATTTAAACAAGTTTTTAAAGCAAAACGCTAAAGAAACAATGGATACGACTTATCCGGTAGCAATCATGTATGGGAAAGTAATCAGTACGAATCCACTCAAAATAAATGTTGAACAACGAATGGTCCTAGATCATTCGTTTTTAATTTTGACTAGAAATGTGATGAATTATAAAACGACTATTTTATTAGATAACGAAAACAAATCGATTACGATTTCAAATGAATTGAAAATTGGTGATAAAGTTGTCCTTTTGAGGGAGCAAGGCGGTCAAAAATATGTAGTTTTGGATAAGGTGGTGAACTGATGATACCTGGAACAGATTCAGCTTTACAAGAGGATTTAGAATTCGAACAACTTCCTAGTTTGGATTATCGAATGTATTTTGAAAATCAAAAAATAATCGGAATGGTAGATGGAATTGACGCTGTAAAACAAGCCATTTTCATGGTTTTGAATACTGAACGATATGAACACGTTATTTATAGTTGGGATTATGGAATTGAGCTAAAAGATTTGTATGGTGAACCAGTCACTTATGCTTGTCCAGAAGTGGAAAGACGAGTGAGTGAAGCATTGATGATGGATGAAAGGGTATTGGAAGTTCATACTTTTGATTTTGATAATTCGCAAAAAGGTAAAATTCAAGTCACTTTCATTGCGGATACCATCTTTGGAAATTTAGAAAATGAAATGGTGGTGAATATTTAGTGGTTTATGAACATATTGAATATGAAACTTTATTAGAACGAATGATGGAGCGTGTTCCAGATTCATTTGATAAAAGAGAAAGTAGCGTCATTTACAATGCACTCGCACCAGCAGCGGTTGAATTGCAATTGATGTATATGGAATTTGACATCATATTACAAGAAACTTTTGGTGATACCGCTAGTCGAGATTACTTAATTAGACGGGTAGCCGAAAGAGGAATTACGCCCTATTCAGCAACTTATGCGGTAGTTAAAGGGGAATTTACACCTATAGACTTAAACGTTCCTGTAGGGTCTCGTTTTTCCATTGGAGACTTAAATTATACCGTTACCTCCAAAATTACAAATGGCCAATATCAATTGCAATGTGAAATGATTGGTTCAGTAGGTAATGAATTATCTGGAACACTTATTCCAATCGATTATATTGATGGGTTGGAGACGGCCGTATTGAGTGAAATTTTAGTACCTGGTGAAGATGAAGAAGATACTGAACTGATTCGTGAAAGGTACTTTCAAACATTCGATACTAAGCCTTTTGGTGGGAACAAAAAGGATTACATTCAAAAGACAAATGCTATTCCTGGAGTAGGTTCAACAAAAGTTACACCTGTTTGGAACGGTGGGGGTACGGTCAAATTAACTATTCTTAATTCTGATTTTGATAGCGCAAGCAATACATTGATTCAAAATGTCCAAAAAGAAATTGATCCCACAAAATTATCTGATGGTTTGGGTATAGCTCCTATTGGTCACATCGTAACCGTTGATACTGTTACGAATGTAAACATCAACGTTGTATTGAGTTTAACATTCGATGATGGTTATTCACTCCAAACATTAGAAACAACCATCGGTGAAGTTTTAGAGCGGTATTTGATGGAGTTAAGACGTGATTGGGCGAATCAACCTTACACCATTATTCGAACAGCCCAAATCGATACAAGAATATTAGCCATTAGTGGTGTGATTGACATTGAAAACACACGAATTAATGGAAAAAATAAAAACTTAGAGTTGTTACCGTATGAAATTCCAATTCTAGGTGGTGTATCAAATGATTAGAGATATTAATTTAATCGAACATTTGCCGCCTTTTTTGCAGAACTTTCGTGAATTTGTTTTGATTACAAATACTGAAGATCTAGAATTTCAAGCAGCAGCAGACGAATCTGAAAGGATAAAAGATAATCAATTTATTCTTTCAGCAGATGAACAAGGTATTCAAAAATTTGAAAGAATTTTAAATATTCATGTTTCTAAAGATGAACAACTACAAACTAGACGTTCAAGGGTAATGAGTAGGTGGAACGATATTTCTCCTTACACGTATCATGCTTTAGTTTCTAAATTGATTTCGTTGCACAATAGCGAGAATTTTATTATAAATCGTGATTATAATAAATATGAAATTGAAATCATTACTCATTTAGAAGTTCCTGGTCAAGTAGATGAATTGGATCGAATTCTAGATTACATTATGCCGGTTAACTTAGTAGTTGATTCAAAAAATAGAATCTATTGTAATGCTGAAGGTAATATTTATGCTATTGGTGGGTTCGCTTATGCTTCCATAATCGAATTATCGGATGCTTATCAAGAATACTTCCAAATTAACGGAAATTATTCTATAGGAGGTCAACATTCTATAAATGCAGTGATAGAATTAAGCGATTCGTACAACGAACGATACATTGTACATGGTAAAAATGAAGTTGGTTCAGTATTAAATGGTGGCGTCACCGTAGTTATTACAGACGCTTATAATGAATCATTTAGTATAGATGGTCGAAATGAATCAGGTATGAATTTAGGAAATGTTCAAATAATCAGTACAGAATGAAAGGATGATAAAACGTGGCTGAATTTAAAAAAGTAGTTATTACGAAAAAAGGTCAAGCTTTAATGGCCAAATTAATGAGTGGTACCGGAACAGTTGAATTTACAAGGATTGCAGTTTCTAGTACAACTTATTCAGATTCTCAATTAGAGGGATTGACTAGTTTATCAAGCATTAAACAAAATGCACCAGTAAGTAAAGTATTAAGAACGAATGATGTAGCTGTACAAGTTGAAGGAGCCATCACAAATACGGATGTAACTACCGGTTATTACATGCACACTTTAGGATTATACGCGTTAGATCCACAAGATGGTGAAGTCCTTTATGCCGTAACAAATGCGAGTGTAGCCGGATATATGCCACCATTCAATGGACGAACTCCATCCGGAGCTTTCTTCAAATTAGTTACAACTATTGGAAATGCGGACAATGTTAATCTACAAGTTGATCCAGCCGCAGTAGCAACTGTTGGAGATATTCAAGATTTACAAAGTCAATTGAATAATATTCAATCTTATATTGGTTATGATGACGAAAATATTGTTGGAATTGAAGCAGATTTTGAAAATAAAAAAGTTATTCGTTTGGCCGGTGCAGTTAATCGAACTGAAGGTCAATCATTTGATGACATTGATGCTTTTGGTGGTCGTAGACGCTGTATTTTAACAGACGAAGGTGTTCGTTTAGCTTATCATGGCGAATTAGGATATACGGAAAATGGAACATTAACACAATCAATTACGCTTGGTGAAACAACTTATCCAGTTGGAACAAAAGTTCAAGTAATGGTTGAACAACCAAAGTTTTATTACAAAGTTGTCCCTTTAAAACTGGACAAAGTAGTTGGTGGAAAAGGATTCCATTTAAGAAAAGCACGTTATTATGTATCGGATGAACAAAAATTAGGGTTCAAAATACATCCAGCTTTTATTCACAACGGGAAAGTGAAAAATAATATTTATTTATCTGCCTATGAAGGTAGTATTTATGATGCATCAACAAACTCTCATATTTTGGATGATGCTCAAATTGCTGATTTTGTAGCAGACAAATTAGCATCCATTTCTGGAACGAAACCAGCTTCAGGACTTACACAAAACTTGACACGTGCAAATACACGTAAGTTGGCTAACAATCGTGGTATCGGTTGGAATCAATCATATGCCGCTACTGTTGCAGCTACTCAATTATTATTCTCTATCGAATATTCTTCATTTAATACACAAGAAGAGATTGGTATGGGTGTATCGAAAGCAGATGATGGTGCTACCAACCAAGGTGAGCCTACTGGAGCAACGACATTACTTGGGAACAAATCAGGTAAAACGGAAAATGGTTCAATCACGTATCGTGGTGAAGAAAACTTTTGGATGAACTTGTGGATGTTCGTAGATGGATTAAACATTGAAGCTAAAGGTTTACACAATTTATATGTAGCTGATAACGGTTTTGTTGATGATATTGGTACAGCACCATATAAAGATGCTGGAATTACAATTGCTAAAACAAACGGTTATATTTCAGCTTTTGCTTATAATGAGGAGTTCGATTGGTTGTTCTTCCCATCTGAAACGACAGGAAGTTCAAGTGTACCAGTTGGAGATTACCTATACCAAAACAACACTGCTAACAGTTGGTTGGTCGCTCGGTTGGGCGGTGGTTGGGCTTATGGTTCTACTGGTGGTGGTTTCGATTGGCTTGTGATTTATGCCGCTTCTACTCGTAGTCGGATTATCGGCGGTCGCTTGGTGTATGTACCAGGTGTAGCCTAACAAATAATTGAATAAAGAATGGGTAATAAGTTATGTTGATGCGACATTGAAAAACTTTTAAGTAAGTTAATCACTCAATTGGGCAGTAATTGGAATAATGGTTCTAATAGTGGTAGTTTCAATTGGAATGTGAATAATACCACTTCTAATCGTAATCGGAATATCAGCAGTCACTTAGTAAATGCATGATTCGAAAAAATAAAAAAGCGTGAAACGCTTATTACCCTGGCTCTTGCCAAAACATAAAAATCTCTTGAAACTGTATTAGTAAACATTTTGTTGAGGATTCGGTTTTTCATTTTGCATACAGACAAATACAACGACACTAAAGGACAAATACAATGAAACGTTACGGCAATTTATATGAAAAAATTTACAACATAGATAATTTACGATTAGCACATAAAAATGCGAAAAAAGGAAAAGGATGGTATAAGGAAGTAAAAATGATTGATGAAAATCCTGATTTTTATCTTAAACAGTTACAAAATATGTTGATCAATAAAACTTACCATACCTCTGAATACCAAACATTCATCAAAAAAGAAGGCGGAAAAGAAAGGGAAATTTTTAAATTACCTTATTTTCCAGATCGTGTTTGTCAATGGGCAGTGATGTTGATTATTGAGCCAATACTGTTAAATTATTTTACTAATGACACGTACTCAGCTATACCAGAAAGAGGTATTCATCTTTGTTTGAATCGATTGAAAAAAGCACTTCAGACAGATGTTCCAAATACTCAATATTGCTTGAAAATGGATGCTAAAAAGTTTTACCCTTCAATTAATCACGACATTCTAAAAAATAAATATAGAGGATTATTTAAAGATAATGATCTTCTATGGTTATTAGATGAAATTATAGAATCAACAGATGGTGATACTGGTATTCCAATTGGAAATTATATTTCTCAATATAGTGGTAATTTTTATTTAGCTAAATTTGATCATTGGATAAAAGAAGTGAAAAATATTCAATATTACTATCGTTACATGGATGATATTGTCATTCTTGGAAATAATAAAGAAGATCTTCATAAATTGAGAAAAGAAATAGATGAAATTTTCAAAACCAAATTGAAATTGAAGGTTAAAGAAAATTGGCAAGTGTTTCCAACTTTTGTACGTGGAATTGATTTTGTTGGGTATCGTGTCTTTATGAATTATTCTCTTTTAAGAAAAACAACTTGTTTGCAATTCAAGAAGAAAATGATTCGTATTAATAAGAAGAGATTAACTAATCAAGAACTAAATTATTCTGAATGGTGTTCCATAAATTCATATAAAGGATGGTTAATTCATTGTGATAGCTATCGATTAAATAAAAAATATATTGATCCGATTCAAGATTATGCGGATGATTATTATTTTAAAAACATAAAGGGAAAGGGAGTTTTGACATGAAAACAATTGAAAAAGTAAGAAGCACCATCAAACCGGAACGTCTAGTTATTGATGAACATAGTGTTTGGATTGCTGAAAATATTGTTGAAGTTTCAGAAAATGACAATGAAGAAAATGAATTTGAAGGTTATGAA
This sequence comes from Desemzia sp. FAM 23988, assembly GCF_045528365.1. NCBI lineage: Bacteria > Bacillati > Bacillota > Bacilli > Lactobacillales > Carnobacteriaceae > Desemzia > Desemzia sp. FAM 23988. The sequence continues at coordinate 10,373 of NZ_JBGQQS010000001.1, read as the reverse complement.
TATACTCAAATTCAATATTCAAAAGATGAATATATTCTTCAAATTGACAAGCAACGTGAAACAGAAAAAACATCAACTGATTTGGCTATCGCTGAATTAGCCGCTATTACTTTGGGAGGTGCATTTTAATGGTAGCTGTATACGTCAATTTAATCGATAAAAAATTATGGTCCATCACTAATGTGCCCGATAGATGGAAAGAAGAAGTTAGAGAAAAATGCAGAGAAAAAGGTATCGAAATAGAAGAGTAACCAAAAATGGTTGCTCTTTTTAATTTGAATGAAAGTTGGTGAAATATGGTAAATAGAAAGTTAAAGCAAGATTTAGAGAAAGCGTCTTATAAGCGTCCCAGTGATTTTTGGGGAACTCAAATTGCTGTTGTAAGTATCTTGTATGGTGAATTCATATTTAGAGTGGATGGTTTTTTAATCGCAAACGCTGAACCGTATCTAAGTCAAATGCCAGAAGATTTGATTGGAATTATTCTTGTCGTTTTAGGCATTTTAAAATCGATAGGTCTATTTTTTCAATACAGACCATTGAAAAAATATAGTATCTGGCTACTCAGCGGCATGTGGAGTGGTTTATTTTTCGTTGCCTTAACGTATTCATTTGGTACAGGATACCCGCATCCCTCTTATATATTTATCGGAATGATTGCAGTAGGATGCTTTAGAGTATCTCTCAAGGGGGATTATAGCGCATGAGTTGGGAAGTGCTTGTTGGTCTATTCATTGGAGGTGGAGGAGCGGGAACGATTCTTTCTGCTTATTTTACACATAAAAGTAACAATCAGGCTCATGAATTAAATTTATTAGATCGTGCTAGAAAAGAAATAGAGCGATTAGATAACAAAATCAAAGAGCTTGAAAATGAAGTAGATGAAAAAGATGAGGAAAATGACACATTAAAAAGTATTATTCAAGACTTAAGGAATCAGATGAATGAATTGAAATTAACAATAAAGAGGAGTGAAAAATATGAAAATCAACTGGAAAATTAGATTTAAAAATCCACAATTTATTGCTCAATTGATTGTGGCCATCTTTATCCCAATATTAACTTATGCGGGTATTACAGCTCAGGACATCACGTCTTGGGCTATTTTGTTGGATTTAATCATTGATGCGCTATCAAATCCATATGTGTTATTGATGGTGACTGTATCAGTTTATAACGCAGTAGTTGATCCAACGACATCTGGATTATCAGACAGCCAACAGGCTTTAAATTATAGCGCACCTAAAAAAGGAGGAAAATAATCATGGTATTTAAAATAGCAGCAGACGCAGGTCATGCAGGTTTTGGAGTTACTCCCGGAAAGAGAACACCAGCAGGTGAGTATGAATGGAACTTTAATGATCAAAATGTAGATGCCTTTGTTCAAGAAATGAATAATTATCAGGACGTAGCAGTAAAAGTAGTATCTGATCCAACAGGCAGACGTGATGTCCCTCTAAATGAGCGCACAGACATTGCAAATGATTGGGGTGCGGACCTGTATCTTTCGTTCCATCATAATGCTAATACAGGTTCATGGGGCACGTGGACCGGAACAGAAACATACCGATTCAACAAAGATACGGCCAATGCTTCTAAGAGTCTACGACTGACAAATACAGCACATAAAGCCGCAGCACAAGCTTATGCATTAAGAGACCGAGGCGTTAAGCGTGCTAATTTTGCCGTATTGAGAAACACAAAAATGCCAGCTACATTAATTGAGGGTGGCTACATGGATTCAACTATTGATATTAAAGTGCTTCGTGATAATAAAAAAACAGCTTCGCTAGGAACTAAAGTAGCGCAAGCTGTGGCAGCCGAATATGGATTGAAACGAAAATCTGGAGCAGTTACTCCTATAACTTCAGTAGATGCTGCAGCAGGCACTTTGTATCGTGTCCAAACAGGAGCTTTTGCTAATAAGAACAATGCGATTCAAGCCGCAAGTGATATCCGTAAAAAAGGATTTGACACTTATATTGTTCAAGTTGACGATCTTTACAAAGTTCAAATCGGGGCGTTTGCGAATAAAACCAATGCCGAAGCTCAAGAGATAAAAGTAAAAGCCGCAGGTTACGATGCTTTTATTACCACGAACGGTGGTAAAGCAGTAGCCTCTGCAGAGCCGATTAACGAGTCACAACAAGAAAAAATAAGCGAAAATGGTTATCTAGGTAGCGACACCGTACGTTTGTTACAACACAGATTCGGCACACCTGAAGACGGAGTGATTAGTGGTCAAGTCAAATCAAGTGTATCAGCAGGCATTGATCAAAATGCGATCACATACGGATCTGGCGGATCAATGATGGTACGTGCTTTACAGAAATATCTAGGAATTACTGAAGACGGTAACTTTGGTCCAGGAACACTAAAAGCTTTACAACGTAAATTAGGTACGCCGGCGGATGGAGTATTGAGCCGTCCATCATTAATGGTCCGAGAATTGCAACGCAGATTAAATAATGGAACATTCTAATTTAGACAAACTAAAAAATAACCCCTAACTCTTGATTGAGTTAGGGGTTATTTCGTGTTACTATCTTGTTACTAGCGTGTCACTAGCTTGTTACTAACACATACAAATTGACTAGTTTTCACACGTTTTTAAAGTTCAAAGAATATTGACATATGAGTATCTAAAGACTTTCTCGATTCATTTAAGTACACGATAACACAAAATGAAAAATAAAAAAATATGTAAAACGAGGTGTCCGTATGATTTCAATCAAAACGGTAACGATAGCAGGACTTCCTTTGCTAGAAATTGCTCCAGAAGCAACTTTTTCTGAAAAGCTGCCGACAGTATTTTTCTATCATGGCTGGACGAATGTAAAAGAAAGTTCTTTAGTCAATGGCTATGAGTTAGCTAAAAGAGGTTTTCGCGCGTTGCTTCCTGAAGCTCATTTGCACGGCGAAAGAAAGACTGATGAATCAACAAACGGAAATGTTGATTTTTGGAATGTTGTAGTACATAACTTATCTGAAATCAATACGATAAAAGAGTATTACGTGGAACAGCAATTAACGGATCCTGATCGTATCGGTGTCTCTGGTCTGTCTATGGGTGGGATTACTACTAGTGCCATGTTGACTCAGTTCCCCTGGATAAAAGCAGCGGGAGTATTGATGGGCACTCCTTCACCGATTTCCTTTTCCAAATGGATTCTGAACTCTCCATGGACTGAAGGACTGGACATTGAATTAACGGAAGAACAAATCAATCAAATGACTGACCCCTTAAAAGCCATTTCGCTAGCGTTGCAACCTGAAAAAATTGCTGGACGTCCGGTTTATTTTTGGCATGGAACAAAGGATGAACTCGTACCGTATTCGTTGACGAATGAGTTTATCCAAACCATACAAAATGAGTCATACGCTAAAAATGTCCAATTTGAAACAACTGTGAATGGTACTCACAAAGTACCTTACGCTATTTCTGTTGAAATGGCAGATTTCTTTGAAGAAAACCTTAAATAAACGGCAATAAAAAGGAGAATAGCTATGTCTGAACAACTTTCTTCTTGGTCCTCTGAAGAACAAGAAAGAATCAAGCAAAATATTATGGGGGCATTAGAACAAGTCATTGACCCTGAATTAGGGATTGATATCGTCAATTTAGGATTGGTGTATCGAGTTGGCCTGTTTGAAGGCGGACATTGTGTAATCAATTTGACGTTGACCACAATGGGGTGTCCGTTGGCGGATGTTATCACAGAGGAAGTCATAAACGCTCTCAAACCCATTCCAGAAATAGAAACGAGTGAAGTGAAATTAGTATGGTATCCAGCTTGGGATACTTCCAAGATGTCTCGCTATGCGCGGATCGCGTTGGGAATACGTCAATAGAATACTAAAAGTATGAAAAGATAGCTAGTTTAATTACCTAACCCTGTTAAATTCTAAAAAAGAAGGTTAAGATCATCAATGAACTGTCTATGGTAGAGAAGGGAAATTCATTCAAGCTATATTCAAAAAAATAAGCCGATAATAGTGCTATGAGGATATTATCGGCTTATTTTTTCACCTACTAGTATTCGTAAAAGACGACTAGAAGAATGATAATAAAAAAAGAGTATGACGCTGTTATTCGCGAAACAGTGTTTAGCATACAGCTTATGAGAAAATATTCAGGAGTGTGACGGTATGCGAAAGACGTTTATCATTTCTTTCCTCGTTATTTTATTCAGCTTGCTAAGTATAGGGTGCGGGAAGGAAAAAACGGATCCAGTTAAAGAAAGCCGCACATCTGTTGTATCAAATGTAACGAATACTAGTGATGCTGTTTTTTCCCACAGTGTTTCTCTAACCAGAAATCAGACAACCATTCCCACTTTGTTCATACATGGATATGGAGGAACAGAGGGAAGCTTTAATGGGATGTTGTCTCGTTTTGAATCCAACTATTTTGGAAAGAAGGTATTAACTGTAACCGTTCAGCCAGATGGAACAGTTTCTGCTGCAGGAACTTGGGATGACCAGGTAGTCAATCCCATGATTCAGGTATTATTTGCGGATAATAAAAATAGTGAACTGAACCAAGCCGAGTGGATCAAAGCTGTTTTAAGCTATTTAAATCAGACGTATCAGATTGAAGAAGTCAACCTAGTGGGCCACTCTATGGGTGGTGTGAGCAGTTTCCGATATTTAATTACTTATGGAAAGGATGATTCGTTGCCAGTGGTCAACAAATTTATTGCAATCGGTGCGCCGTTCAATAATTTTGTTTCAGGTAATGAAGAACAATCTGTAGATGCATTAAGTCAAAATGGCCCGCTAGTCATCAGTGAACGGTATAGCGACTATGCCGCTGGCATCCAAGATTACCCTAAAGCAACCAACATGCTGAATATTGTGGGGGATTTAGAAGATGGATCAGAAGGAGATGGGACTGTCCCAAGCAGAAGTGCACTCGCCATTGGTTATTTAATGCAAATGAATGGATTAGAGTACCGAACTGAAATCATTACCGGATCGCAAGCTAGCCACAGTCAGCTGCATGAAAATACTCAAGTGGATGAGCTTGTGGCGAATTTTTTATGGGATAGACCATAAAAACAAAATAAGGACAGTAGAATGTTGATATTCTACTATCCTTATTTTTGTGTTTTAGTTAGTAAATATAAACAGCTACTATTTCTAACTTTTCATTTAAAAAGACTAGTTAGTAATTTGATGGAGTCAATAATTCTGTTGTTGTTGCATCAGTAGACTGTCTAATCAAATTAGAATTTAACGTGATATTAAGTTCCTGCTTCTTTTCTATGGTGGTAGTAACTTCAGAATAGGGCAGGTTTACCTCATCAACCATGTCACTAAAGTTACCGTCTTGAAAAAGAACCCATAAAAGTTTCTTCATCATTTTGAAATGGACCCTATGTCAAGGACATTAAAAAAAAGAGACCTTATGCAACATCCATAAAAAACTGCTTCCTGTATTGAGCAGGGGGCAATTTTTTTAGATTCCATTGTCCGCGTTCATTATTATAATAGTCAATGTAATTATCTACAATTGCTCGCAATCCTTTTAAATTTGTACACTCTTTATACTTCATTTCATCTTTCAAATGCCCAAAGAACGACTCTTGTGGAGCGTTATCCCAACAATTACCTCTTCTAGACATGGACTGCCCTAACTGATTAGCTGCCAACTTTTTATGAAATTTTGGACTAGTGTAATGGACACCTTGGTCTGAATGGATAAAGGCATCTGCGTGTAGCGTTGCGCCGTGGGCGCTTATTCATAAATCAACAGTATTTAAAGAAATATCCAGTTTTAGGTTATCAGACACATAATGAGATAGCACCTCTTTTGTCGTACCGTCTTTAATGGTCGATAAATAACCTATGAACAGAACAAAGGAGAGTATCAGAAAAAAGTTCAAGATTTTGTATCAGAGTATATATCGTAATTAAGCACGCCAACAGATTAGTGAATGGAACCATTATTAAAATAATACTTTTGAGCCATTAAAGAACCCCCGCTGAAGAATTTTCATTTCGAAAATTCTTCAGCGGGGGTTCTTATGCCCTAATCAGAATAACTCTGACGATTTTTATTTGCCTATCTGAACCACGATTTTTCCAACCACTCCGTGTTCTTCACTAACTCTATGAGCTTCACGCAGACCTTCCTCAGTAAAAGGAACAGTCTTACCAATGGTGACTTTCAATTCGTCATTTTTCATTAGTTCAGCTAATTCCTGCAATCTTTCTCCATCTGGTTCTAAGAAGAAATAGCCAGTCTTAATGCCTTTTTCAGCAGCTTTTTCTTCATCCGGCGGAGCAGCAATAGAGACTAATGTGCCGCCGCGTTTCAGCACCGAAAAACTCTTTTCTTGTGTTTCTCCACCTTGCGTATCTAGTACGATGTCGTAATCACTCAATAAGGTTTCAAAGTCTTGTTCTTTATAATTAATGAACTCATCCGCACCCATCGATTGAACAAAAGCTTCATTTTTTCCACTAGCGGTTGCGGCTACATAAGCGCCGAAATGTTTGGCGATCTGGATCGCTAAATGGCCAACACCACCAGAACCTCCATGAATTAGGACACGGTCGCCTTTTTTGATGTGTGCAATCTCTACTAACGCTACCCAAGCTGTTTGGCCTGTGAGCGGAATGGCTGCAGCTTCATCAAAAGAACTGTTTTCTGGAAGAGAACACACCAAATCCTCCTCAACAGCTACATATTCTGCATAAGTACCGGTTGGGTTGGTTTTAGGCCGTGCAAACACTTTATCTCCTGGTTGGAAAGCGGTCACCTGATTTCCAACTTTTTTTACGATCCCCGCTACATCCCAGCCTAAAATGATTGGAAATTTATAAGGCAACATCTCTTTTAGATAACCTTCACGCATTTTCCAATCAACAGGATTGATGGAAGTAGCTTTTAACTCCATTAATATCTGGTCATCGTTTATTTCTGGAAGAGGTACCTCTTGTTCGACTAGTTCGTCAGCAGAACCGTATTGGTTGATAACGATTGCTTTCATAATGACATCCTTTCTATGAGTTTCTCGTAAGCTATTCGCTTGTATTTAGTATACACTTGTCATAGAATCTCCAAAAATAGTTTGTTTGAGCAATGAAAATGTTTGACCATTATTGACCAAAAGAGTAAAATAGACTTATAGTAAATCATTCAACTGAAAGTGGTGGAAAATATGGAGCTGAACAAATTAACAAGTACGATGCAAGAAGCCTTAAGCGAGGCACAACAGATCGCTGTGACTAGACAACATCAAGAGATTGACATTGCTCATTTATGGAAAATATTTTTGACACCAAATCATTTTGCAAAGAATATTTATGACCAAGTCGGCATCGATACGGATCAATTTGAACAAGTGATTGATCAGGAATTAGATAAAATATCGGTCGTTCAAGGAAGTAACCTTCAATATGGGCAATCGATGAGCCAAAATCTGTTTAACTTGATGACGGAAGCCGATAAAATCAGTGAGACCTTTCAAGATGAGTTTGTGTCTACGGAGATTTTTTTATTGGCCTTAATGAAACTTAAAAATCATTCACTGACGAAAGAATTAACGGCTCAAGGGCTGACAGAAAAAAACTTGCGCACTAAAATTGAAGAACTAAGAGGTGGGGAACGAGTGACTTCACAAAATCAAGAAGAAAACTATGAAGCATTGAAAAAATATGGGACTGATTTGATTGAAGCCGTTAAAAGCGGGAAACAAGATCCTATTATAGGAAGAGATGAAGAAATACGAAATGTGATCCGGATATTATCTCGGAAAACAAAGAATAATCCTGTCTTGATAGGAGAGCCGGGGGTAGGTAAAACGGCTATTGTAGAAGGACTAGCGCAACGCATCGTGCGCAGAGATGTTCCAGAGAATTTGAAAGATAAAACCGTTTACTCCTTAGATATGGGTGCTTTGATCGCTGGAGCGAAATACCGAGGCGAATTTGAAGAACGATTAAAAGCAGTTTTAAAAGAAGTGAAGAAAAGTGATGGACAAATTATCTTATTCATTGATGAAATTCACACCATCGTGGGAGCGGGCAAAACAGAAGGCAGCATGGATGCTGGAAACTTGCTGAAACCTATGTTGGCTCGTGGAGAGTTGCATTGTATTGGAGCAACGACGTTAGATGAATACCGTCAATACGTGGAAACGGATAAAGCGTTAGAACGTCGTTTCCAAAAAGTATTGGTTAATGAACCAACCGTTGAAGAAACCATTAGTATCTTACGTGGACTAAAAGAACGTTTTGAGATTTATCACAGTGTCAACATCCACGATAATGCTATTGTAGCGGCAGCAACCTTATCGAATCGCTACATTACGGACCGTTTTTTGCCGGACAAAGCCATTGATTTAGTTGATGAAGCTTGCGCAACCATTCGTGTGGAAATGAATTCGATGCCTACTGAACTGGATCAAGTCAGAAGACGTGTGATGCAGTTGGAAATCGAAGAAGCGGCTTTGAAAAAAGAGCAAGATGAAGCCAGCAAGCGAAGACTGGACATCATTCAAGAAGAACTGGCCGAGTTGAAAGAAGAAGCCAGTCAATTGCAATTGAAATGGGATGCTGAAAAGAATCAAGTAAATCATTTAAGAGATAAAAGAGAAAAATTGGATCAGTTACGCCATGAATTAGAGGATGCTGAAGGACGTTATGATTTAGAACGTGCAGCCGTCTTGCGTCATGGAGAAATTCCAGCGCTTGAAAAAGAATTGAAAGAGTTGGAAGACAGCCAAGCTCAACTCGATTCGAATGTGAATCGTTTAGTGCAAGAATCGGTTACGGAAGAAGAAATTGCCTTAGTCGTCGGTAGATTGACTGGTATTCCGGTTAATCGATTAGTCAAAGGCGAACGCGAAAAACTATTGAATTTGGCGGAGAATATGAAATCAAGAGTGATTGGCCAGGATGAGGCAGTAGAGAGTGTGACAGATGCGGTTATTCGAGCACGTGCAGGTATCCAAAATCCAAATAAACCATTAGGCTCATTCTTATTCTTGGGACCAACCGGTGTAGGAAAAACCGAATTGGCTAAAACTTTGGCTGAAAACCTGTTTGATTCCCAAGACCATATGGTGCGTATTGATATGAGTGAGTATATGGAGAAACACACCGTTTCCAGATTAGTCGGAGCACCTCCTGGTTATGTAGGGTACGAAGAAGGTGGGCAATTGACGGAAGCTGTCAGAAGAAGTCCGTATACGATTATTTTATTGGATGAAATTGAAAAAGCTCACCCCGATGTGTTTAATATCTTACTGCAAGTGTTAGACGATGGACGATTAACGGATTCTAAAGGTCGCGTAGTAGACTTTAAGAATACCGTCTTGATTATGACCAGCAATATTGGATCAGGTTTGCTATTGGACGGAACCAATGAAAAAGGCGAAATTGCGCAACACACGAAAGATGAAGTGTTGAACTTGCTAAGAGCCAGCTTCAAACCAGAGTTTTTAAATCGGATTGACGATACGATTCTATTTGCACCATTGAATTTTGAAGTCGTGAAGAAAATCGTGTTGAAAATGACTAAAGACTTAGAAAAACGGTTGCTACAGCAAGAGATCAGCTTGGATATCACGGAAGAAGCCCAATCTTGGATCGCTGAAAAAGCGTACGATCCAGCCTATGGAGCGCGGCCTTTGCAACGGTATCTGACAAAAGAAGTAGAAACGCCGATTGCCAAACAAATTATTGCAGGAACAATTTATCCTGGAGCGACAGCTGTATTAACTGTCAGAGAAGAGCATTTGGCCGTTGAGGTTGCCCAATTAGATTCAGAATAAGCAAAAAAGAAGCCGGGATTTAAATTCCGGCTTCTTTTTTTTGAGATGATTTCATTCAGTTGAATAGTAGATTAATGTTGTGTTTCTGGAGGTTTCGGAATAGCAGAAGTCAATAAGATAACCAGTACTGCACTCAATAAACCAATTAAAGTAGCTGTGAAAAAGGAATAAGTTCCGCTGGTTAAAGAACTTCCGATGTAATTCACTACTTGTCCTAAGCAAAATCCCCAAAATAATGTTGCGATATATTTCATGGTATCAACACCCTCTTTCTTCATCCTCATTCTACCACTTTTTTTTAAGAATGAAAGTAAAAGCTGATGATTTTTGAGTATGTGTAAAATAGTTCTCGAGAGCCAATAATTTTACTGGAAAAAAGAAAGAAGGCACTTTATCATAAATGTATGCTTTGCAGGGCAAATACATAAATGAAAGAGGCCTTCTTATGGATAAGATTATATCAAAGGTTTATCAAATAATAAAGGATTCAAGCAACTTAATAGAAACAGAAGAAGCGATTCAAGGCTATATGTATGATGTGTTCGCTCAGTTAATGGGTCAGATTTTGTCGAACTTCAACGAAGTGAT